>CAZBYM010000381.1:0-4461 GCA_964495745.1 uncultured Chryseobacterium sp.
TTACGGAAAACGGTTTATAATTAGCGAAGGTAAATTGCTTGATACAAACTAAAGGGCACGGCGCAACGGCGGTTGCTTCTAATTCTAAACTCACGCGACGCAGCTGATCGCAAAGCGATCTATTTCGCCGTTTCTCGTGGGTAATGTATTTAGTAACGCCGTTTCGCTTTTCGCCGTGTAAAGCGCCGCAGGCACAGCTCGCAACCCGAAACTTTTTCAACTCGGAACTTATTCGAACACCACATTCCCAATCCTGATCACCACTCTCGTCCCTAACGAATTCCCAATCTCATCTTCAAGATCAATAATCTCCATCGAACTTTTTGGCTTGCCACGCTCGTTCATTTGCGCCAACCGTTCTGTTGTAATTTCTAGTGCTGCCGACTTATGATCTTTACGAATTCCTGCTTCATATTCCGCTGCCTTTTTTCTTCCAACTCCATTGTCTTCTACTTCTACAACAAGGCAACGTTGATTTCCATTCGTGCCATTCTCTTCACCTTCGAGTAAGAAACGAATATGCAATTCTCCTCCGCCTTCTATTTTGTGTTTCAATCCGTGTATGATTGCATTTTCCACGAAAGGTTGAATCAACATTACAGGAATGAAAGTTGACTCATGTGGAATTCGTTCGTCAATATCAATGTGCGTGGTAATTTATTTCCATGACTCATCGATTCTAAAGCTGTGTAATTGTAGAGCAATTCTGTTTCCTGCTCAACGCTTGTGTACGATGTACGCGAATTCTCTAACGTCATTCGCATCAGCTTTCCAAACTTCGCAAGATATTTTCGAGCTTCTGCCGAATCATTCATGGCGATATATCCATTGATCGATTGCAACGCATTGAAAATAAAATGCGGATTCATTTGCAATCGCAAGGCTTTTTGTTCGAGTTCGAGAACATGTTTCTCCAATGTAACTTTCTCGAGTTGACTCTTGTTTCGTTTTTGCGCCGACTTCAATCGCCAGCGAAAAATTGCAACGAGTAACAGGAGAATTCCAAATCCAGTTCCAATTCGGAATGACCAAGTCTGATAAATCGGTGGCGTGAGGTGAAAAGAGAATCGCTGAAGTTCACTCCAATATCCATCACTGTTTTTCCCTTGAACTTCAAAAACATAATCGCCCGGTTGAAGATTCGAATAAGTTGCATGTCGTTCATTATTCTCTGGAACCCATTCGGTTTCAAATCCAATCAATCGCCAGCGAAATTTCACGCCTTCCGGATTTCGCAAATCAATTCCTGTAAATTCAAAACGCAAATGATTTTCGGTGTAATCGAGAAGCAACGTGTCAGGAACAGGAAACCATCGATATCCTCCTGCGCGTTTTCCATGAATTGTATTTTCAATCGGATCAAAAAACAAGCGTACTCCAGTGATGTGAACTTTCGGTGGCTCTTGATTTACGTAATCGAATTCCGGATGATACACACTCGCTCCGTTAATTGTTCCAAACCAAACTCCGCTTCCGGTATCGAGACACGCAGCATTCTGACTGGTTTCAATTCCTGTCAATCCTTCTCCTTTTCCGTAATGTTTTATGCTGGTAATTTTTCCAGAAGGATCATACAACGCTTTGTCTAATCCTTTCTCGGTTCCAATCCAGATGTAACCTGTTTTGTCAGCGAGGAGTGAATACACATTGTTCGATGCAAGTCCATCTTTATTGGAGAAAGTCGCAAAACTGTTCCCGTCATATCGTGATATTCCTCCTCCCGCAGTTCCGAACCACATGTTGCCAAATCTATCGCATGTTATTGAACGAACATTGTTGCTTGCCAATCCATCTTTTTCAGTAAATATTTTTTTGACTTTCGTCGTTGCGCTATCATATTGCATAAGAAATACGCCGCCACCTGAACTTCCTGCCCAGATATTTCCTTTCGCATCCATTCCAAGTGATAAAATGCGGTCATTCGTCAATCCTTCATTCTTACCAACTTTAATAAAACTACTTGTAGCCGGATCGTAAATAGAAATATATCCTGCGGCTGTTCCCATCCAGGTGCGGTTCATTGAATCAGTGAGAAAACAATGGAAGTGATTGCTTGAAACTCCATCACTGCGGGTGTAATGATTAAACGATCCTTCATAGAAAGAATACACTCCATCACCACTTGTTCCAAACCACATTCTCCCGGAAGTATCTTCTCCCATGCACTTCACTTTCGCGGAAGTAAATCCCGCACCTTCATAATAATTCGTGTAATACATTCCGTCGTATTCTGTAACTCCTCCTCGCGACGATGCAAACCACATATGACCTTTCTTGTCGCAATGAACTGCATATACCCATGCGCCCATGTCACCACTCTTTTCGTTGAAGTGAATAAATCGCTCTCCATCTAAACAACATGCTCCACCACCAGAAGTGCCAAACCAAATATTTCCCCACGAATCAGTAACGAGACTCATCACGGCATCACTGCACAATCCTTCGCGCTCAGTGAAATTGGTGACTTTGTCTCCATCCAAACGCGTTACTCCTGAGCCCGTACCAATCCATAGCCGACCAAACTGGTCTGTTTGCATACAATGAACCGTGTTGTTCGTCAATCCATGATCTTGATTGAAGCGAATAAATTTTCCTTTCGAATCCTGACGAAATAATCCTCCGCCATATGTTGCAAACCACAACCGATTATTTCCATCTCGTGCAACATCCCATACATCTGTAAAACTTAATCCGTCTTTTTTCGCAAGTAAGATTGTACTTCCATCCGGTTTGAAACACACAACGCCCAATGGAGTTCCAACCCAAATAGAACCGTCTTTGTCTTCGTAAATACAGTTGATTCGTTTCGATGGAAGAACATTTCCTTCACGATGCAAAATAATTTTTTCATTTTCGAGAATGAAAAGTCCGGTGTCTTCTGTTCCAATCCAAGTGCGACCATCTTTTCCGCAAACAATGGAGCGCACTTTGTGTGGTAAACCGGGAAGTTTCACGCGCGTAAAACTTAATCCGTTGAAAACGCATGCGCCTTCGTCCGTTCCAATCCAAACATCACCCTTTGCATCGGTGGCAATTGTCCACACGTAATTGCTCGCAATACTATCAATTGTAAAATTTGTAAATTCATTTCCGTCAAAACGACTTATCCCTCCTCCGCGAGTTCCCAGCCACAAATAGCCGCGAACATCTTCGCACATAGCGTATACCTGCGATTGCGCCAGCCCATCCGTAACCGAATAATTCCGGAAATTGTACTGTTGTGCAGGCAAATAACCTGCGAAAAACACGAAGAATAGGAGAGAGTTCAGTACCCGCATAAGCAGAACCCCAAGTTATTCATAAAAATCCCATGTTTTGAAGGATTTTTTATTGTGAAAATCTGAACCTTTTCTGCTCGTCCGTGTACTGACCATTGACTACCGATACTGACTACTGATTATACTTACCTTCCAATGATGAATCTCCGCATAGTAATACTTCTGGTTTTTTCGGCTCTTCTTAGTCGACCCGGCCTTTTCGCGCAGGCAAACTACGACCCGGCCACGAATAACGCACAGAATGCGCAGCAGGCAAATATGCAACAGTATAATCTGTTCATGGATCCTGCTTTTGGTTATGGCGAGAATGAAAATCTTACGAATTTCAATTCCCGTAATTTCTGGTACAAAATGGCGTCCACGGGACCGAAAGACGCCACTGCATGGTTCAATTATTATCGCTCTACACGTTACATCGCAGAAGGAAGTGCAGGTTTCGATGAACTTCAGGTGGATCTTGATTCGATAGATGCGCACATGATGAGAAATGTGACCGGAACTTGGGAACAGCTGATCGTTGAATATTGGAACAGCAATCGTGATCCGAGAAAAAATGCTTCACTTGAAAGTGCTTACAAACTTCGTCCTACTGACGCGCTCACCTTGCGTTTCATGATTGGAAAAGAATTTCTCGCAGGAGACATGAAGCAAGCCTGGTCGTTTTATGCCGACTGGAAAGGAACCGGCGATGCTCCTATCTCTACAGAAACGTATGCGTACAATGTGCTTCAGTCATTGCCGAAGGATGCAATTTTGTTTACCAACGGTGAGATGGACACGTATCCGTTAATTTATCAGATGCAGGAGAATGGATCAGCGGGAATAAAAGTGATCAGTATTTCATTTTGTGATCGAAAAGAAAATCGTGTGGCACTTTTCAAAAATGCCGGCCTCATTTTGCCTCCGTCGGATGAGACTTCAATCATCGATACTGATTTCATTGCTCGTATTGCAGAAGTGAATCCGGGAAAAAAGATTTACATCGCATCAACTTGTGGAGGAGGTTTTCTGGAAACAATGAAATGGCAATTGCATTGTACGGGTTTGGCTTTTCGATACAGCACAGAGCCGGTAGATCATTTGGTTTTTCTTCGCAACAATGTTGGAACCAAGATGAAACTCGATGGAGTAGGGAAGGCCGTGAAAAGTTCACACCGCTTTGACCTGAATACCGCTTCCAAAC
>CAZBYM010000382.1:0-889 GCA_964495745.1 uncultured Chryseobacterium sp.
ATGGTTTATCTCCGAATGATTTTCTTGGTCGCTCGTCATCATCGCGACGTTTGAATGCGGGTTTATCATCACCATCAGAACTGCGACGTTTGAACGCGGGCTTATCTCCAAATGGTTTATCTCCGAATGATTTTCTTGGTCGCTCGTCATCATCGCGACGTTTGAAAGCAGGTTTATCTCCGAATGGTTTTTTGAACGCGGGACGATCATCATCTGAACGTCTTTTGAATGTGGGCTTATCTCCGAACGGTTTATCTCCAAATGATTTTCTTGGACGATCATCATCTGAACGTCTTTTGAAAGCTGGCTTTTCGTCACCATCATCACGCCGTTTTTTGAACGAAGAAGCTCCAGCTGCTTGTCGTGTTTCACGATCGCCGTATAATCTTTTCTTGAAAGCAGTTTGGTCGTCACCACCTTCTTTTCTTTTTTTGAAAGAGGGACGATCGTTGTCGGTCTTGCGTTTAAAAGCGGGTTTGTCATCGCCCTCAGCACTTCTTTTTTTGAAAGCTGGTTTCGCGCCACGCGGACTAGCGCTGCTACTTCTTTTACTTCCAGGAGCTGATTTTCCGAATTTTTTCTTTCCGGAACCCCCGGGACGAGCAGAATAAGCCATTTTCTTGATTATTAGGGTGCAAAGATACGGCTTAGTTCCGAGTTCGAAGTTTTGGGTTTCGAGTTAACCCGAAACCGGAAACCCGGAACATTTCGAACTCACTCCCACGCTCCAAATGCTCCCTTCACATAACTCTTCACCACCTTATTCCCGTTTTTCACAATTCCAATAACATCAAACCGAACTTCATTCGTAAGATGTTTGTGTTGTAAATAAAGATTCGCCGCCCGAATTAGTTTTTTCTGCTTCGCACGCGTCACAAACATCTCGGGT
>CAZBYM010000382.1:899-4448 GCA_964495745.1 uncultured Chryseobacterium sp.
CCATGCGCATTTGTACTCCGGGTTTTTACTTCACCAATCACTAGTACATCACCATCCAACGCTACAATGTCTATTTCAAGATGAAGAAAAATCCAGTTGACATCAATCACGTTCATACCTTGATCTTTCATCATACGAATTGCCTCTGTTTCGCCCCAATTCCCAATTTCTTTCTTTTCGTTCATGTAGCCAAAGTAATAAAGCTTCTCATCCTGAGGCGTTTGTAAACGTTTGTAATCGGCTAATGACCACCAAGTGGCGGCGACTGCATTCTGGCAGCCTTTTTGTAAATTAGACGAGTATAAGAATGTCTCTATGAAAAAGTTCGTTGTGTTGGTAGTTGTTTCACTTTCGATGTCACTTTGCGTCACTGCTCAGGACTTTGAAGGAATTATTGAATTCAAAAAACAGGAAGGAAAAGTTGTAGAGAACACGGTATGGTATGTGAAAGGAGATCTTGTGCGCATTGATGAGTTTGAACCAGGAAGTAGAATGCTGAAGAGTGCGACCATCTTGAATCTCAAAGATTCGTCGATCACATATCTCGATCACCAGTCCAAGACTTGGTCGCGAGTGAAAAATCATCTTGTAGTGGCCGGAGCTCCTGTCAATTTTTCAGTTACCGAGACAAAAAATACGAAGGAGCTGCACACGTATAAAACTACAGAGTCCGTGATCAAGACTGGTGGCGATTCAACTTTCAGCTACTGGACAAATACAGGAAAATTTGGATTTTTCCGAACTGCACTTTATTTGTACGGCCCGAGGAACTCATATCTCGAATATTATTGGATGCTCAAGCCAAAAGACAACTCAATGCCGATGCTTGTTACGAAACAAAATCTCAAAGGTGAAGAAACCGGTCGAATGGAAGTAACACGGATTGAAAAACGAACAGTCGACGAGAAATTGTTTGGCGTGCCTGCGGATTACAAGGAAAAAAAGTGAGTTTGTTTTCAGTAGTCAGTATCGGAAGTCAGTGTTACGAGCAGTGAAACTGACAACGACATTTTCCCTTCAGAACTCTACTCTCGTCGTCTCACTCTCCACATGCAAATGAATCGTTCTCCCGAGCGGAAGAGCATAATTTTTCACATCGTGCCCTGCTGGAAATCCATAACACACAGGAAAATCAAATTCAGCAACATGTGATGCAATAATTTCTTCTGCATTTTTTCCAAACGGAATTGCATTGTCTTTCATGTCGTTCATTCCGCCAACAATTAATCCTGCGAGCCCGTGAATTTTTTCCGCACGCTTCAAGCTCAACATCATTCTGTCGATGTGGTAGAGATATTCGTCAAGATCTTCAATGAAAAGAATTTTTCCATACGTGTCAATGTCCGAAACAGAACCTTGCATCGCGTAAATAAGAGATAAATTTCCCCCCACAATTTGCGCAGTACAATTTCCAATTCGATTTTTCACTGTTGTAGGATTGGCTCCTTCATAAATCATGGAATGACCAGTCGCAACTTTGAAAAGTGTTTCAGTTGAATATGCATCTTTCGCAAAGTTGATTGGCATTGTTGCATGAAGCGACTCAATTCCAAGTGCGGCATGCAGATGATTATGCAAAACAGTAATATCACTGTACCCAATCAGCCATTTCGGATTTTCTGAAAACGCATCGAAATTCAATTTGTCAAGAATGCGCATTGTTCCGTATCCGCCTCGCGCAAACAAAACTGCATTGATCGAACTATCATCAAGAAAAAATTGCAAATCTTCTGCACGCTCATCATCTGTTCCGGAAAACTGATGATCTTCCTTAAACATGTTTTTTCCTAAAACAGGATAGTAACCCAAGGACTCGATCATTTTCAATGCAAACTCGATTTCTGCTTGTGGAATTTTTCGTGCAGGTGAACAAATCCCAATGGAATCTCCAGGTTTAAGATCGGGTGGACGACGAGTTGCGGTGAAGTTCATTGCGTAAATATAGGGAGTTCGGAGTGGTACCTCAAATTGCCGGGTCTCGATACAATTTTCAGCTTGTCACATCGAGTGCGAAGCGTATCGAGATGCGACAAGCTGAAAATCACTCGACCTGACAATTTGAGGCACCACTCATCGCCCGAACTCCCGTCTGCCATCTCACGACTATTCCCTATCTTCGTTCACTGAAAAAACCGCCTTTTGTAAGCGGGAAAAATCATGAATACGCCCAAACGATACACTGTAACCGCCGCATTGATTTATGCCAATGGACCCATTCATATTGGCCACCTGGCGGGATGCTATCTTCCATCTGACATTTACGTAAGGTATTTACGCGCCACCGGAGAAGATGTGTTGTTCGTGAGCGGAACCGATGAGCACGGCGTTCCAATCATGATCCGGGGATTCACAGAGAAAATATCTCCGCAGGAAGTTGTCGATAAATATTACACGATCATTGACCGATCATTCAAAGATTTTGGAATTGAGTTTGACATTTATTCGCGCACAAGCAAACCGGTTCATCATCAATTCTCTTCTGAATTTTTCACGACATTATTCAACAAAGGATATTTCAAAGAAAAATCAACAGAACAGAATTACGATGAAGAAGCGAAAATGTTTCTCGTCGATCGCTTCATCGTTGGAACATGTCCGCATTGTGCTAATCCAAATGCGTATGGAGACCAATGTGAAAAGTGTGGATCTGATTTGAGTCCTGACGAGTTAATAAATCCCCGTTCTGCATTGTCAGGAAGTGTTCCGGTGAAAAAAACAACAACGAACTGGTTTCTCCCTTTGGATGAAATGCAGCCGAAGTTGGAAAAATATATTTCCAGTCATCCCGAATGGAAGGCGAATGTTTCCGGTCAATGCAAATCGTGGCTGGCAAACGGATTGCATCCACGCGCAATGACACGCGACTTGAACTGGGGAGTGAAAGTTCCGTTGCCAAATGCGGATGGAAAAGTGTTGTACGTTTGGTTCGACGCACCTATCGGATATATTACTGCAAGCAAAGAATGGTTTGATCATCCTGAAACACGCAACGTATTATCGTACGGCGGAAAACCGAAGTCAGATAATTGGGAATTGTATTGGAAAGACAAGGACTCCAAACTCGTTCATTTTATTGGGAAAGACAATATCGTTTTTCATTGTTTGATTTTTCCGGCCATGCTCATGGCTCATGGAGATTATGTTCTTCCTGAGAATGTGCCTGCGAATGAATTTTTGAATCTTGAAAGCAATAAAATTTCCACTTCGCGGAACTGGGCAATCTGGTTGCACGAATATTTGCAAGAAATGCCGAACAAGCAGGACGAGTTGCGTTACGTGTTAACTGCAATTAGCCCTGAAACAAGTGATGGCGATTTTACCTGGGCCGATTACGAAGCACGCGTGAATAATGAACTCACTGCAGTATTCAGCAATTTTGTTCATCGCACAATGGTTCTTACTCAAAAGAATTTTGCAAGCAAAGTTCCTGAGGCTACACAATACACGAAGGAAGATCTGATTGTTCTCGAAGAGATCACAAAGTATCCTGACAAAATCGGTAACTCAATTCAGAATTATAAATTTCGTGAAGCACAGCAGGAACTGATG
>CAZBYM010000383.1:0-4447 GCA_964495745.1 uncultured Chryseobacterium sp.
CAGATTAAAAACAATAATAAAAATCTGCGTAATCTGCGAATCTGCGTCCAAGCGACGAAGTCGCAACCAAAAGTTAACGTTGATTCGAATCTTAAATCACGTTAAATCTTCTCTAGCCTTGAGTTTCAGGACATCTCTCATGAAACTTCTGCAGAAGAATCGCGTAAACAAACCAACCCTACAATCTGGCAAGCTGTTTGCTGAATAACCCACAACTACTTACTTTGTCAGATTAAGTATACACGAATGAAATTTTTATGACTGAGAATCAAGAAGAGAAGATACGCCGCGCATTTGCAGAAAAAGATTGGAATGAAATTAAAGCCGGTAACTCCTGGCAGATTTTTAAGATCATGTCGGAGTTTGTTGAAGGATTTGAAAACATGGCGAAGATTGGTCCTTGTGTTTCGATATTCGGATCTGCACGAACAAAACCTGATAACAAATACTACAAACTCGCTGAGGAAATTGCGACCCGCATGACTTTGGAAGGTTACGGCGTTATCACCGGTGGTGGTCCCGGAATCATGGAAGCGGGAAACAAAGGAGCGAAAGCAGGAAAAGGAAAATCGGTTGGACTCAACATTCGTTTGCCATTCGAACAATCGTCAAACATTTACGTTGATTCAGATAAGTGCATCAATTTCGATTACTTTTTCGTGCGCAAAACAATTTTTCTGAAATACAGTCAGGGCTTTATTGCAATGCCTGGCGGATTCGGAACACTCGATGAATTATTCGAAGCGTTGACGCTTGTACAAACTTCCAAGATGGCTCACTTCCCTGTAATTTTAGTTGGAAGCGATTACTGGAATGGATTGATCGATTGGATCCGTAAAACAATGCTTGAAGCGGAACACAACATCAGCGCAACTGATCTGGACTTATTCCACGTTGTTGATACTGCGGATGAAGCAGTGAAGATTCTGAATGATTTCTATTCGCATTATTTGCTGAAGCCGAACTTCTAATTGTTGGTTGCCTGCGGCGCTTAACACCCTTCGACTCCTTCGTCGCTCAGGGCGGGCTCCGACACGGAGATTCTAACATATTATTCCGCAAGTGATCGCTTTAGCGATCCGCCGAATCGCGTGGGCTTAGTAGAAGTTATTCGCCGTTGCGCCTTTCGCCGTGAAAAGCGCCGCAGACAAAATAATTGGGAATCGACCTCCGCTAACAACCCAATGTTAACAACGACAATCGTGTGAATTACACACGCCACATCCCGTGGAACACCTGCCAACAAAGGCTTTCAGCGTTTTCCCATTGCCAGTATTCACATTTCACTGTTTGTAATTACAAGTACCACCATCGGTGATGCAGACCAAGCAATTTTAGTTTTGCTCGATAAGCATAAACCCATTTGGACTTGTACAGACCCGTGAAACACATTTCCTTAATTTGCATCGTGCAAATTGTTTGCATGACAACCAGATTATCGGGTCAAGCAGAGCACAAAGAACTTCCATTAATTACTGCAGGCGCTGGCCTCACTTATTTTCAAGGCGACGTTGGTGCAGACTCACGAACAGGCGGAGCTTTCAGGACAGGTTATCGCTTTGGAATTGAACAACGTTTTCTCGGAACACTCGGAGCTGAGATTTACGGCATCTATGGAACGCTTGCGTCAAATGAACGCTCGCTTCTCTTCAACCGAAATTTCACTACAAATATTCTGAATGTTGGCGGAGGACTGATGCTAGATCTTGATAATGATTTCATTTTTTCGAGAAGAGCTACAGTCGGTCCATATATAGGTATTGGATTCTCCTGGATGAGCTTCGATCCGTATGGCGATTTGAAAGATGCAAACGATTCAACTTATTTCTATTGGACTGACGGGTCAATACGAAATATGTCAGAAACCGATCCTAATGCTTTCAACGCAGGATTCCTTCAACGCGATTATACATACGAAACGAAGTTGACAGATAGTACAACCAACTATAAGCGAAGTACTATGGGAATTCCACTCTCGCTTGGAACGAAGTTCAAGTTCAGTAGACACATGGGTGCAGATTTCCGCGCCACGTACAATATCATGTTCACCGATTACATTGACAATACGAAGTTCGACCGCAACGATAGCTGGTTGTACATGAGTTGTTCGATCTATTACCAGTTCCAGACTCCTGGTGTTAAAGAAACAGGAACAAGTGGGAAAGATATTCTCAATGAAGATTCGGATAAAGATGGCGTAACTGATGGAAACGATCAATGTGCTGACACTCCTCCAGGAGTAGCCGTAAATAATAAAGGTTGTCCTCCCGATAAAGATGAAGACGGTGTTCCGGATTATCGCGACAAAGAACCAAAGACTCCTAAGAATACACGTGTTGATCAGGATGGTGTAACCAAAATTCTAACTCATGCCGATAGTCTTGGAATGGGTAATCAGGATTGTATTCCTGAAGATTATCGAGCCGCTGACGCCAATGGAGATTGTAAGATTACAGCCGACGAGATTAATGCCGCAATTGACGACTTCTTTGACGCTGAAGGAGATTGGACAGCAGAAAAAATTAATGGATTACTGGATTACTTCTTTGAACAATAACAATAAGGGAAAACTATGATACGAGCTCTGATTATTGCACTGAATTTCTTCGTTGCATGGATCATTACTTTACTTGCAGGCGTACCATCTGCAACTGTAACCGCTCCTGGAACTGTGCAGAAAGGCGAAAGTTTTGTTGTTAATGTAAAAATCAGTCCCAATGGTGTTGAAGATTTTTTACGTTTCTCCATGACTTTACCTGAAGGTTGGACTGCGGAAAAAGTTTCAGAAGATGGATCTTCATACATGATGGAGAAACAGACCGTAAAGTTTCTATGGTCGCGAGTTGGTCCTCGTAGTGAATTGAATATTTCATACAAGCTCACACCTCCTTCTACAGCCGAAGGAACATTTGAATTTCCTTGTAAAGTTTCTCATAGTGTAAACAATCTTCCTTCGCACGTTCAACTCGATCCGTTGAAAGTAATTGTTGGCAACGCTGGAACTCCTACCAATGGAAATTACGTTCCAGAGAACAATGATTCAACAGCGAATCCAGTTGTCAACGTTTCTGTTACCCGAATTTTGCCAACAGAAGAAGTGAATGGCGAATTCACAGTTGATGTAATAATTAACAAAGGAGATTTGGGTAGTTTCATCAAACTTCAGGATTCACTTCCTTCCGGATTTCTCGCTCAGCCAGTGAACAACGATGGCGGAGATTGGTCATTCGAAAACGGAATCGTGCGTATTCAATGGTATAGTCCAAACAAAACGAATCCAACTTTGCACATTCAATACAAAGTCATTGTATCTCCTGATATGTCGGGGCGTTATACTATTGGCGGACATGTTTCATACATCGAGAATATGCAGAATAAGTTAGTAACAGTTGTTCCTGCATCAGTTCAGTTGAAAGGCAATCCTGCGCTGGTTACTAATGATCCGAACAAAACTCAGGAAGATCCTATCGTGAATAAAACACAAGAAGATCCGATTGTAAACAAGACACAAGAAGATCCGATCGTGAATAAAACACAGGAAGATCCGATCGTAAATAAAACGCAAGAAGATCCTAACGCACAGAACAACAAAGTGACTCAAGATCCACAGACCAACAAAACAGAAGGTGTTTCGTATTCAATCCAGATTGCTGCTATGCAGAGAAGAGTGGCTACAAGCTTTTATAAAAGCACTTTCAGTCTTCCTGAAGTGAATGCAGAACAAATTGAAGGTCTCAACAAATACACTACAGGAAGTTTCGCCTCTTATCAGGATGCTCGAAATAGCCGTGAAAGTGTACGTGGCAAAGGCGTTGAAGGCCCATTTGTTGTGGCTTACAGCAATGGAAAGAGAATTAATGTGAAGGAAGCCTTGATGATCACCTCTCAGAAGTGGATTCGTTAGGCAGAACAGCCGAATTAACAATAGAAATCACTAGATTTGTATAGATGCGAAGCCTATTCTTCGTCCTTATTCTGGGTCTGCAATTATCAACTTTGTACGCCCAGGGAACAGCAACAGGTCCGACCCTGACCTTAATCACCCCCGGCGCAGACCCAAAACCTGCACCTTTCGTGTTTAAGCCAACAGTTGGATTGGGCGTTGGCATGTTTTCCTATTACGGAGATCTTTATGAAAAGAACCTGGCCAACTTTCAGGTTAGTAGAATCGGTTTTGATCTTTCTATACATCAATCGCTGACTCCTTGGTTGAATATTGGTTTCTATACGATGTTCGGAAAACTTGGCGCGAATGAAAGATTGATTACGCGTAATGTCAATTTCGAATCACAAATACGCGTTGGCGGACTTCATTTCGAATACAATTTTGGAAATTTCTTTTTTACAAAGAAAAATATCATGCCGTGGGTGAGTGTTGGTTTTGAAACATTCGAATTTCTTTCCAAGACGGACTTGTTTGATGCAAACGGTAATCGCTATTACTATT
>CAZBYM010000384.1:0-4421 GCA_964495745.1 uncultured Chryseobacterium sp.
CGATTAAATCGACTTTGAATGGGTTAATGTTGAAATCGTCTTTCACTTTACGTTTGAATGTGCGGCCGTCATACTCGTATTTCTGTTTCACTTTGTTTTTGAAAACGTTGTACCCGAATTGAGCACCAGCGCCAAAGTGAAACGATTTCGAAGCGTCTTCATTATTCGTGTTGAACTCCAGGAAAAGCGGAACATTCACATAACACATGTTGAGGCGGTTTCTAGAATAATCCAGTGAATCATTCACAGCATATGTGTATTCTACGTTCGGCATCAAAGAGTACGATCCGCGAAGATTGTAGTGGTACCAGGTCGCACCTAAACCAGTAGCGAGATTCACGTTATTCTTATAGATGTGAATATTCTTCTGGAAAAAATTCCACCCAAACACATATGATTTTATGTAATTCAATTCCATGTGATCAAGGCCTTGTGGCATGACGAGTTGATTGTCATATGTCATCAACGCATTCACACCAAGATCCATTCCGGCCCATGTTTCGAAATCATCATCATCCGCTTTTTTCTCACGCTTGGAACGCTCATCGGGATTATTTGAGATATCAATATTTCTATTGCCAATTTTTACACGAGTTGTATCATTTGCTGCTGCACCACCTTTGGTTTCTATTGAAGATGCTCCGGAAGACTCAACATTTCGCTCCGTTGCATCACCGTAGATCAAAATATCTGCAGCACCGGAAGATCTTGCGGTAATGGATTGCGATGCTGAAACAACAGCATTAGACGCGCCACTAGCAGTGATGTTTACATCTTGTGCTTCCAGACAACCTGAGCGAAGAGCTGCAGCGCCTGCAAGTTCCGCAGTGAGTTTCTTTGTCGTACCACATAAGTGAAGTGAACTTGCTCCTGATAAATCGACAATTGCATTCGTTGCAGTTACAGACAATTCAAGTTGTGAACCTCCGGAACCTTCAATGCGCAACGAGTCCATTACCAATGTACTTTCTCCTTTGAGTGCTGCCGCACCGCTTAGGTCAATTGATTTCAAATCACTGATTGTAACAATCACTTTTACAGGTCCACTTTTTGAATGTCCTTCCTGACCAATGATCAATGTTCCGTTTTTGACTTCTGTCGTAATTGATTTTACACCATCTGCATCACCTTCTAATACAACCGCGCACGGAGAACCTGATTTGAGTTCAATTGTAACAAGCGCTCCGGATTTTACGCCTGTGAAAGCATCCACCGTTCTGGTTTCAGCTGTCTGGGCAAATGCGGATGCCGGAATAATGGCGAGAATAAAATAAAATACCTTTTTCATAAGAATAGTGTTGGCTTGCCTCAATAGGACGACAAGATATAGCCGGTTGTTACTGTTGCAAAGATAAGTAATTATAATGTCTTGAAATTCAATCGAATAGAATACATTCCGCCGAAATCCTGAGTCGTATTGTCGAACTTCATTGCTTCGAATTGCTCAACAATTGTAGCCTTCAGTAACTCGTCGTTTGTTCCAACTTCGTGTACTGAGACAATACCATCGGTGCCAATTGAGAACACAACAAGAACTCGTGAGTCGCCTTGTTCTGTTCGCATTTCTTCAGGTACCTGAAAAGTTGATTGAATTTTTTCCACGATGAAATCATAATTTGATTTATCGTTTTCTTTTGCATCAGCAAGAAGTGGTGAAGCAAGCAGCAATATTACAATTGTAAAATAGTTTAGCGTTTTCATGACTGAGATCTTTGTTAATTCAGTCGTAAGACGCGCGCACTTCAAACTATGTTACAGGAACACTTAACTATTTTGCGACGGCCGAAAATTTTGCCATGAATTCGCACGCAGTATCAACCATGTCTGCTGATCCGGCAAAAAACGGAGTGCGTTGATGAAGTTTCTTTGGTTCGATTTCAAGAATGCGGCGAAAACCGTCAGTAGCTTTTCCTCCAGCTTGCTCAATGAGAAATGCCATAGGGTTGCATTCGTACACTAGGCGAAGTTTTCCATTAGGAGAAGCGGCAGTTATTGGATAAACATAAATTCCTCCAGTAATCAGATTACGATGCACATCCGCTACCGCTGAACCAATGTAACGTGAAGAGTATGGGCGCTTTGTTGCTTTGTCTTCTTCCTGGCAATACTTGATGTACTTTTTTACACCGTCAGGAAAATGAACATAATTTCCTTCATTGATAGAATACGTTTTTGCACTCGACGGCGTTTTCATTTTTGGATGAGAAAGACAAAATTCTCCAATCGAAGGATCGAGTGTGAATCCGTTCACACCTTTCCCGGTAGTATAAACCATCATAGTAGACGATCCGTAAATCACGTAACCAGCAGCGACTTGTTCCGTTCCACGTTGCAGAAAATCTTCTTCAGTAGCAGGTCCTGATAAAGAAATCCTTCTGTAAATCGAGAAGATTGTTCCCACAGAAACATTAACGTCGATATTAGAAGATCCGTCAAGTGGATCAATAGCAACAACGTACTTCGCATTTCTCGAAACAGCATTATCAATCGGAATCAATTCCTCATTTTCTTCAGAAGCAACACCGCAACATTCTCCGCCCACACTCAGCGCCGCAATAAATTGTTCATTCGCGAACACATCCAGTTTTTTTACAGCTTCACCCTGCACATTTGTTTCGCCGGCATCTCCCAGAATGTCTGCCAGCCCCGCTTTATTCACTTCACGATTAACAATTTTAGCAGCGATACCAATATCACGCAACAACCGCGACAATTCGCCCTTTGCATATGGGAAATCAGTTTGTTTTTCAATGATGAACTGCCCAAGCGTTTTTACTTTACTCATTTTGTAATTGTTAGTAGGCTAGATGCAAAGAAAACACTTTTTTAGATGAGAAAAGATGACCAAAATACCCTGTATTATATGTAATTTTATAAGAATGGTTAAGCGAATTTCCATATTGGTTTTGAGCACTTACCTACTGGGTGTCAGCTGTTACGCAACAGGTGAAGGATATTCTACGATTCCCATGCCTGGTTTTTTTAGCCCTACCGCTTTACGCTACAAAAACGCACTTGACAGCGAAAATGGCAAAGTGTGGATTGGAATGCGTGATTTAGGAATACTGGTCTGGGACAATTCAACTTGGAGTAATTGGGATCCTAACAATGGTTGTCCTTCTGTCAATGTTACTGCGATTGATTTGCTTGCAACCGGTGAAGCATGGGTTGGTTGTGATACCGGCGGCGTTGGATATTATGATGGATTTGCATGGAATACGTTTGCGAACTGGAACTCTCCCATACCTTTTTCACGAATAAATTGCATTAAGAAGATAGGGAATGATGTATGGGCCGGTTCAAATGCCGGATTGTTGAAATACAACAATTCGATGTGGACCATTTACAATGCGGCGACCAGCGCTCTGCCTTCAGACACTATCAATGACATTATTTCAGACGGCAATGGTGGAATCTATCTCGCTACTGAACAAGGATTAATCCGCTTCAATAACAACGTATGGAGTGAATTCTGGGGAAACAATTCGACTGATGTAATCGATGATGTGCATCTTAATACAAATGGACAGCTGTTTGCACTTAGTGGAGGTTTGTTGTATACAAATACAAATTCACAGTGGGCGAACGCAGGTCAATCGAATGGTTTTGATTTTCCTGGACACCCTTTCGGCGGTGCTAAATCCATTACAAACAATAGCCAAGGTGATGTCCTTGTTAATGCGAAAGAGTCCAAACTTTACCAACACACCGGAAATAAAACAAGTGTTTACTATTTGCCAAGATTGTATTGTCTGTCCAATTTTGCCCTAAGCATTCTTGACACTGATGAGATTACCGGAGAAATCTGGTTTGTGAATTCAATTGTAACGAATGCTCAACAAGCCGATTTATACAAATTGGATCTCACAAATTATTTGGGGTTGGGTAAAGGTCTAACTCCAGACAACTTGAAATATCTGGATGCAAATGAAACTCAAGCATGCATCGCTAATCGTGGTGATATGCATTATGATTTCGTCAATGCTAGCTACCGCGCACCAAAAACACAACCGGCATCTACAGTATTTACTTCTGATTTATGGATTAGCGGAATAGATTCAACCGGCTCTATCCATGGAGCCTTTCAACGATATCGGCAATTGCAGAAAGGCGACTATTTCCCCGGGCCTTTGGATGCAACGACAGGAATGATCGACTCGGCTACATCGTGGAAATATGATCGCATTTGGTCAGTAACGAAATATGAAATCAGTGAATTTCAGTGGCAGTTTGCGCAAGGCAATGTCCAGAATTCTACATGGACTGTTCCGCGTGATATTCTGGAATGGCCCGCTGAAGGCAACACCAATGTTACGGGAGAATTGGCGCCATACGTCGATGTAAATGCAAACGGAATTTATGATCCACTTACAGGAGGAGATTATCCTTTGATTCGTGGTGAACAGGAAATGTTCTGGGTG
>CAZBYM010000385.1:0-4405 GCA_964495745.1 uncultured Chryseobacterium sp.
CAATCGGATCCTTTGCAATTGGATTCTGCGTGTTTGGATCTTGAGTATTTGGATTTTGCGTGTTCGGATCCTGCGTATTTGGATCTTGCGTGTTTGGATTTTGTGTATTTGGATCTTGCGTATTAGGATTTTGTGTCACTGGATTCTGAACAACCGGATTCACACGCGGATCAGTATCTTCCACTCTATTCTGATATGCCACAACATTTTCACCTAGTGCTTTTTTCTGCTCCGGAGTCATAGCAACCGGTGCAACGGCAGGATTCTTTGATTCCTTCAAGGCGTTATTACCGGCGACAATCTGATTTTCTAATACATTCACATCATTCTGCAATGAAGCAACTTTCGCATCTGCTTTTTTAAGTTCTACATCATTGTCCGCCATTGTCTCACGGATCCCTTCTATCTGCGCATCATATCCTTGCTTGAGATCAGGATCTTTTTCTTTTGCCTTATCTGCTTCAAGATTATTTATCAACTCTTGATTACTTTTTTGTTCGTCACGCAAATCTTCAGATTTTGATTTCGCCGCTTGCAATTGATCTTTTTTCTTATCCGCTTCCTCTTGAAGATTTTTTACTGTTTCGTTTCCTTGTGGACGAACGTCTGCCATTGCCAACAATTCCTGTTCCTTTGTTGCTGCAGCATCCATCGCTTTTGGATCTTTTGACTTCGATGCTGCATCAAGCGTTTTCGCATAGTCATCAGCAAGCTTGGCTTCTTGATCTTTTTGTTTTGCATCCTGATCCAGCGCCTCAGCAACATTGAATGCTGCAACAGTTTGAGCTTGCAAAGCATTCGCTTCTGCTTGCAAATCATCTGCCTTCTGTTTAGCAGCAACTTTTTCCGGTCCTTCCGGAAGCGCATTCGCATCAGCTTTCGCTTTATCGGCTTCCGCTTGCTTTTCCTTTGCTTCGTTATTCAGTTTCTCAGCATAAGTGAATGCGCGATCTTTTTCCTGAGCAAGTTGTGTTGCTTCTTTTGCAGTTTCACTTGCATTGTCGTACGCGGTGCTCACCAACTCCGCAGTTGTCACTTTCGATTGAGAAGAAGGAACACTGTCGGAAGGATCGCCTCCACCAGGAATGTCCATGCTGTCTGGATCCTGACCGGGATCTCCAGTCTGCGTTGGATCTTTCTGTCCCGGATTTCCAAGATCAACGACTTCGTATGGATTTGAAGAACCATCATCCACATCGAGATTCGCCTTGTCTTTCAGGAAATCAGGTGCAAATGATGCTGTATCATCATCGAAGAATGTAACCACGTTCAGTTCCTGTTCACCGTTTGCTTCCGTAAAATAAATTTCCTGCCGAATTGGTTTCAATTCATATTGCGGTGGAATTAAGACGCTTTTCGTTTGCGTATGAATTCCACTTTTCTCAACAGTGAATGTGTATTTCCCTCCGGTGTTTGGAAGATTAATAAGATACGCGCCCGATTGATCGTTGCTTTTGTAAACGCCGACAGGTTGATTCGTTTCCTCATTACGAACTGTAATTTTCGCAACAGGACTTGGATCAACTCCGGAAGGTTTGAAAGTTCCTGAAACAATGCACATGTTCACCGGCTTGCGTTCAATGATCACATGATAAACCGTCATGTAACCTTGCGGACTACTTCTTGCAGAAGCGAACCATGCCGTTTTTTCTTCCATGTCGGTGACAAAAAGAATATCATCGTCAGGAGAATTGATGGCGAAATCCATATTCTCAGGCTTCAACCATGAAGCCGTTTCTTCATTCATCTCTGAACGAAAAATATCATAACCGCCCATACTGTTGTGACCCTTCGAAGAGAAGTACAACACTTTCCCGTTTGGATGCAGGAACGGATAATCTTCATCGTACTCGGTGTTGATTGGATATCCTACGTTGTACGGTTTGCTCCATCCTCCGGTGGGAAGTCGCACGACACGATAAATATCTTTTCCATTTTCTTCATTGTCGCCATACGAAGAGAAATAGAGAATATTTTTTTCTCCGGAAAGAAAGATGATTGACGTTTCATTCTTCTTGCGATCGAGATTTGTTTTGAATTCGTCGCCTTTAACTAATAGTTGTCCGCTGTATCCTTCAAGATTGTAAGCACTGAAAAAGATATCGACACGAAGCTCTTTCTTCTCCAAAACGGTGATGTCGGTTACCGCTTTCAGAAGTTTTTTTCCGGTCTTGCACATCGCAATCTGATTATCGACCTGCATTTTCTCAGCCTTCTTCACACCAGCAAGTGTTTTGTATTTGCCGTATGCTCGAATTGCCTCATCAAAACGATAATTCAGATGATATGCTCTACCGAGATAAAACCAAACTTCAACTTCTGCTTTTGGATCTTTGGATGCTTCTTCCAGAAACGGTAAAGCTTTCCCTTTATCGGCATTTGCATAAAGCATGCATACACCAAAACGATAATTGTAATTCGGGTCCTTTGGATGATTTGCGAGCAACTGCGAATAAAGTGGCATCGCAGCAGGGTAATTTTCTTTTTCGAAATGGCCAGCAGCTTGCTTGATGACATCTGCTTCTGAACCTGGGGCTTGCGCACACAGATTCGCAGGAATCATCAATGCCGCTACTAAAACGGCTACAAAAACAACCAGGTACTTTTTACCCATGCGGCTCCAATCGTCAAACGCCTGATGTTTGCATCAAGAATAATACCCCAATTTACGCAATTAAGGTGTTGTAGTTAAGATGCAAAATTGACTCTGTTTCCACAGGACCGTGTGGACAAATGATTCTTACGTGTTTTACAACGAAGAAGTTGACTTTGAATCGTCTTTTTCAGATCTGTTAACAAATCGCATTTTCGATTCCTGACGGCGCAATAAACGCTCAATATTCTTTTGGTGCGTAATCATTACCAGAATCGCAACCATGATCGAAAATATTACCATGGAAGGAACAACACTCTCTGCAAAAAGCGTGATTGTAACGATTGGAAATGCTAAAGCAGCACTTATGCTTCCTAGAGATACATATCTGAAAGCTAGGAAGATAAGAATAAAAATTCCGAGGGAAATCAAGCAAGCGAACGGATGAGCCGCGAGCACAACTCCGAACAAAGTTGCGATTCCCTTGCCTCCGCGGAATCCTGCGAAAACAGGAAAAATGTGACCAACCACGGCAGCTACTCCAAGAACAATTTGCAGGTCGACAAACTGTGAAGTTCCAACTGGTGCTTCCGAAATAATCGTAGCTATTCCAACAGCTAACCAGCCTTTGAGAATATCTATTGCAAGAACAATGAAGCCGGCTTTTTTTCCAAGAACCCGAATTGTATTGGTCGCGCCCGAGTTTCCACTACCAAATTCGCGAACATCAACACCATAAAACCCTTTTCCTATCCAAACTGCTGAAGGAATTGATCCCAGCAAATAGGCGATAATCAGGGCAAATATTGCGGTTACTGTCATTTCTTTCTTTTCGTTTTACTTCGGTTCCGGATCTTCCGGCTCGGGTTGCTCCGATGCTTCAGCCTTATTCTTGGCTTTGATTATCAGATTCCTTTCATTCGGACTTCCACTTGTGTATTTGTAGGATTTCTGCCCTTTTTCACCTTCTTTTTTCTTGTCGTCATCCTTCGTTTCCTTAATAATCGTATTGTATTTATCATTCGAAGAATAAACAAGCATCACACCCATTTTGTACCTAAAAGTGTACCATTTACTATTATCAAGTTCCAAATAAATGGAAAGAACGTCACCACTTTTCATCCGCTCCAGAATAATAGTACCAGGGACAAATTTATTAATTTGAGTCTTACCAATGCTACCTAGGCCCAATTTGCCATTGGAAATGTACGATTTAGTCTTCTGATTCCATGTCATTTTGACATCTGTGAAGAAAAACGTGTATTTCAGCTCATCAGGGAACTTTTTGTACGTTCCGTAAAGCGTGAGTTGGGAAATTAACTTATCCGCCTTTTCTTTTCCGACTAACTCATTCAAGGCTCGTTGGAAAGTTGGACGGGCCGCTTCCGTTCCCGCAAGAGAAGTAGACGCATTGATATCTTCCACGAGAATATCCATTGCTTTTTCACTCATGTAAAAATCAACAGCCAGTACAAGATCGAAATCTGTTGCTTGTGTAATCGTGTTGTGCGTTGCATTTCCGACAGGCAACAATGTGACTTGTCCGAGATCAGAACCAAGATTCATTTTTCCTTCACCATAAACAGAACATGTTTTCGTGTTGAAGCTGATGTAATTTCCTGGTAAAGATCTCTCGATGAGTTTTTCCTTATTTGAAATTCGATACTCGCGAGAAGCTTTGTCGAAGAACAAAAATCCATCCGCTCCAACAACCGTAACATCTGTTTTGTATTTACGTGGCGATAAGAATGCTCCGTATACGTGAACAGAATCTACAGTACTGATAATTCCGGCAGTTATTGGATCACCTTT
>CAZBYM010000386.1:0-4372 GCA_964495745.1 uncultured Chryseobacterium sp.
CGCAGTTCGGTTATTAATTAGAGTGGAACATTTATGATCAAACTGAGACACTGCCCGTAATTCCCGATTCTTACATCTTAATTCGTAAATTCGTCAATGCTTTATAACCTTCTGAAAACCCTATTCAGAATTACCTTCCGATATTTTTTCAAGAACACGTTTCGGAAATATCCTGAACGTTTTCCTGAGAAAGGTCCACTTATTATCTGTGCCAATCATCCTGGGGCTTTTTTAGATCCAATTGTCATTGCTGCTAGCAGTAAAAGACGCATTTACTTTCTGGCAAAAGCTGCGGTGTTTAAAGGGAAATTTGCCAAGTGGCTACTTCCGAAATTTAATATGATTCCAATTTACAGGAAGCAGGATGATCCATCACAAATGCACAAGAATGATGAGACATTTTCAAAATGTCATGAACATTTGCTGGCCGGTGATGCAATATTAATTTTTCCTGAGGGAATCAGCGCAACTGAACGGAAATTGCGAGAGATAAAAACTGGCGCTGCACGAATTGCGTTGGGTGCGTTTGCTGCAAGCGGATTTAAGACTGACGTTCAAATAATTTGTATTGGCCTCAACTATGACGATCCACATTTGTTTCGTCAAGATGTACTCATGAACTATAGTGAACCAATTTCTGTCAAGGATTACCAAGCGCAATACAAAGAGAACCCAACGGAAGCTGCACGTTTGCTTACTCTGGAAATTCGCGCACGCTTAGAGAACGGATTGATTCATATCGAACATGAAGAAGCCGATGGCATCACTCGCCAAATTGAAAAATTATACCGCTCCGAAATTGTTGGTGATAAAATCACATCTCCACAACTAAAAGCGCGCGAGCTTGAAATGATTCGTAATATTTCGATTGCAGTAAAACATTTCCTGCAGCATGATCGCGAGAAAGTAAAGGACATTGTCAATAAAGTCCGGAGCTATTATTGGAAACTCGATGAAATGGGTTTCAGCGATAAACTCATGCGAAGCGGCAAGAAAAGCGGAAGTCGGTATTTCTATTGGCTGGGTGAAATCGCTTTGATCATTTTTGGATTCCCATTATTCATATACGGAGCAACCGTGAATTATATCCCGTTCACCCTGGCTTCGTTTTTGTCAAGAAACATTGTGAAGGCTCGTGACTTTTTCGGAGCAATTGGCGTTGCGAGCGGAATGTTTCTGTTCCTCATTTGGTATTCTGCGCTAACCGTAGTTTTGGTAAAAGCAGATTTTGCTTGGTGGATTGTAATTCCCGTGATTCTCTCGTGGATTCCTGCAGGATTATGGGCGTGGTATTATGTACGTTCTATTCAATACATCAGTAATCGATGGAAGTATATCAGCGTTTTTAGGAACAGAAAAGGTATGATGAGTGATATTCTCGTTCAGCGCACAGAAATTATTGAGGAATTCGAAAAAATCGCCAAAGATCTACGGGCGAAAGGAATTGTGCCGGAAGTGCAGAATGTTATTTCTTAGTTCACGGGGATATCGGTGAACATTTGGCCTGCGGCGCCTTACACGGCGAACGGCGTTACGGTGTATTTGAAAACTATTTCCCACGCGACACAGAGGATCGCTTAAGCGATCCCGCCGCGCCGCGTGGGAACCGTGCGTCGCCCCATCGCCTTTCGCCGTGAAAAGCCCGCCGCAGGCGAACCAACAATATGTTGCATGTCAATTGAAATCTTTGTCCAAAAAATCAGAGGCCTAGTTCGCAGATTTCTTAATCGCGTAAATAATAATATCATTTATCGTACTCACCCCAATCTCCACTTCATCTTCAACTTTGAACATTGCTGCAATGTCAGCCGGAATTTTTACTTTCTGATTTGAAATAAACAAAGTTGTTCCAGTCAGGCCATGAATTTTTCCTCGAATGACTTTCTTCTTCCAGGAACTCGAAGCTTTGGTATTCTGGATAATCTTGTTCACGAATAATCTGGCTGGTAGAATGGCACCAATGACCATAATCACATTCAGTACTTCCCGTAATGTATCATTGTTCATTCCCCATTCCAACCAATGCATGTTGACATACACTGCTGTACCGGAAAGCAGCACAAACGGTATCACATAATAGATCAAACCTTTCTTGATTGCATTCATCGTTATCGCCTGAAGTTGTTTACGCTCTTCAGTGTTCAAATCTTCTAACGAAACGACTGGTTTGAGGGCTGCCATGGAGTAAAAGTACACAAAGCGACGGTAGATTTCAACCGCAAGAATGCATGGAACGTAACCCTTGCGCTCCTTGCGTCTTTGCGGTTGAAGTTTTGATTAACTTTTTATTTTGCGGTATTTGGCACAAGATTGCATTATGTACCTTCGTGCTCTATGAAGCGCATCACCATAGCCATAGACGGATATTCTTCATGTGGGAAAAGTACACTCGCCAAAGCGCTCGCCGCCAAACTTGGCTACAGCTACGTCGATTCCGGTGCTATGTATCGCGCGGTTACACTTTATGCACTTCAACACGGAATAATAAAGGATGGAGCTTTCTCTGAAATTGAAATTGTCCATTCACTCGATCACATTATTCTGAGTTTTCAATTCAATCCGCATGCGGGAACTTCTGAAACTTTCCTGAATGGAGTCAACATTGAAAAAGAAATCCGTCAGATGGATGTTTCGAGTTACGTTAGTCCTGTGAGTAAGGTGCATGAGGTGCGTGTTAAGATGGTTGCGCTTCAACGTCAGATGGGAAAGAGCAAGGCTGTTGTCATGGATGGACGTGACATCGGAACAAACGTTTTTCCTGATGCCGAACTGAAAATTTTCATGACTGCTGATCCGGATGTTCGTACGCAACGACGCCTCGATGAAATGAAAGCAAAGGGCATGAACATTTCTCGCGATGATGTGCGAAGAAATCTCATGGAACGCGATCACGAAGACACGCATCGGAAAGAAAATCCTTTGATTCAGGCGCCGGATGCGGTTGTGCTTGATAACTCGGATTTATCGAGAGAAGAGCAGTTGGATTTTGTGTTGAGGTTGGTGCAGGATTTGCATTTGCAGGATTGAGATCCATTTTGTGAACGAAGATTATAGCACCTTAACTTGCAAGGATATAGTATGAAAGCATCAATTGCTATCTATCAAAACAAAAAAGTACGGCGTCACTACGATGAGGCAACGGAAATCTGGTACTTTTCAATAGTTGACATAGTAGCTGCTCTTAGCGATTCCGCTAATCCTACTGACTACCTCAAGAAACTTCGTAAGCGAGATGTTGATTTAGGCAAGTACGTAGGGACAAATTGTCCCCAGGTAGAAATGTTAACCAATGGTAAGTTAAGGAAGACGCTGGCTGGTAATGTAAAAGATATTTTTCGAATTATTCAGTCCATTCCGTCACATAACGCTGAACCTTTTAAGCAATGGTTAGCAAAAGTAGGGTATGAGCGAATCCAGGAAATTAATGACCCTGCGCAAAGTTTAGAGCGTGCAAGAGAAAATTGGAAGAAGCAGGGTCGCAGTGAAAAGTGGATTCAACAGCTGATGACGGGCCACGATACCCGAGCTAAACTGACTGATTATTGGAAAAACAATGGAGTGGAAACATCTGATGAATTTGCATTTTTAACCAACATCATTCATCAAGAATGGACAGGTTTAACTGTAAAAGAACATAAAAAGACAAAAGGGTTGAAATCACAAAATTTACGTGATCACATGAGCGAGGCCGAGTTAATTTTCACCGCCTTGGCAGAACTTTCTACTCGTCAAATTGCGGAAACGGAGAGGGCGAAAGGTGTTCGACAAAACGCCGTTGCAGGAAAGAAGGGCGGCAAAATCGCCAAGGATGCCAGACTTGCACTGGAGGAAAAAACTGGCACTAAGGTTGTTTCTTCGGACAACTTCTTGGCTCCGCCCAAGCAGCGCAAGCAATTGAGAAAAAGGAAGCAATAGGTTGTTAGACCCTTCAAAGTACAACTTGATTTTGTGTTGAAACTTGTTAATGATTTGCATTTGCAATCGTAATTTTCATTGGTAAAACTGAACCATTTCTGTCATTAAGTGTACCAATAGCATGAGAGTTCTCGCTCTGTTTGTATGCGTGGCGTTTTCGCTGACCATTTCTGCTCAAAAAGACAGTTGCAATTGCGTGTCCATCACTCCGATTCCTGATTTCATGTTTAGTGGACGGCCGTTTAGCGTTTATACAAAAATCAACGAACGCAAGCCTTTTACTGGAGTTTGCCACAATTACTACATGAAAGTGGCGTATGTGCTTCCCGATTATGAACGGACTTATACTTATGGAAAATTCGACAAAGGTGAACTCCAATTTTTCATTAAGTACAATGAAAAAGGAGATACCATTTCATTTTTTGTAACCGGTGAGGTTACTATAGCTGACTTACCC
>CAZBYM010000387.1:0-4369 GCA_964495745.1 uncultured Chryseobacterium sp.
TCCGGAAATTTCACAATGCGTTGAAGCTCCACCTAGAGTTTCATTGTCGATTGTTTCGCCGATTGCAGCTTTTACGAGATAGGATCCTGCAAGGAAAATGGTGCCGGTTTTATCTACAATCATTGCTTCATCACTCATGATTGGAAGATAGGCTCCACCTGCTACGCATGAACCCATGATTGCTGCGATTTGAAGAATTCCTCTCGAAGAAAGTATCGCGTTGTTTCGAAAAATTCTACCGAAGTGTTCTTTGTCAGGGAAAATTTCATCCTGCATAGGCAAATAAACTCCGGCGCTATCTACGAGATAAATAATCGGAAGCCGATTCTCCAACGCTATTTCCTGCGCACGAAGATTTTTCTTACCCGTTATCGGAAACCAGGCTCCTGCTTTAACTGTAGCATCATTCGCAACAACGATACATTGTCGTCCGCTTACATAACCCATCATAATAACAACTCCTCCTGCCGGACAACCTCCATGTTCTGTATACATTTCATCACCAGCAAAAGCTCCGATTTCGATTCGCTGAGAATCTTTGTCCAGCAAGTAATCAATTCGTTCACGAGCAGTCAATTTTCCCTGCTCATGCTGTTTGTCAATTCGCGATTTGCCTCCGCCGAGAGAAACTTTTTCAAATTTCTTCTGCAACGCAGAAATTAATTGCCTCTGAACGTCTTCGTTCTTGTTGAATTCAAGATAGACTTTCTTCTCTTTGGTATAGGACATATTCGATTGGATTGAAATGCACCAAATAAATGCACCTCAACAAAGATAATCAATCACCGTGTTTGGAAACGGGCAAAAAAAAGTCCCGGCGTATTGTGCCGAGACCTTTCGTATGAAATCCGGTGTTTTATTTCTGAATAATCACCTTTTGAACGTTTTTATTTGATCCGGCAGTAACCTGAACAAAGTAAACACCTTGTGGTTGGCTGCTAAGATCAACCTGAACTGTTCCTGCATTGTTGTATTTCTGTACAGAAACTTCATTGCCCAGCACATCAAATACTTGAACCGTTGAACCATCTTGTGGAAGATTCAGGTTCAATATTCCTGTCGATGGATTAGGATACAAAGTGAATGCGGTGTTTGTGTTTTCCACGATTCCAACACAAGCGCTAACTGTAATTGTTACTGTGCTTGTTCCTGAACAACCATTCCCATCTGTAAATGTGTAAACAACAGGATAGCTACCAGCTCCGACAGAAGGATTGAAATTGCTACCAGTTACAGATGTTCCTGAGAACGTTCCTCCTGCTGGAGAACCTGTAAGCGTTACATCAGCATCGTCCGCGCAGACAGATGTTGAAGAAGCAGAAGAAGTAACGATCGGATCGCCGAAGATTATTACATCTATTGAGTCAAGGCCGAAGCATGAACTAGTTGAGTCGGAAACCGACAACCAAAAAGTTCCTGACGCAAACACATCAAGAGTCAAATTCATGCTGTTATCGCTCCACATGTGCATTCCTGTTGTCAGATTTGACGTTAACGTAACCGAATTACAATCACTCATGTCAGGACCAAGCAATACAACAGGTGTTACATTGATCGTAATCATAACCGAATCTGAATCCACACAACCATTTACGTCGGTGACAAACACAGAATAAATTCCTGATGTTGTAACAGTCTCAAGTTGTGAATTTCCACCTGTGCTCCAAGAGAAACTTGCGGTTGGATTTCCTGCGTCTAGAATATAAAAATCGCAAGCTGATGTATCTGAACCGAGATTTACTACCGGCGAAGTGTTAATCGTAATGACAATTGTGTCAGAAGCCGAACAACCACTAGCATTCGTTACATCAACAGAATACGAACCTGAAGTCATAACCATTATTGTTTGGTTGGTATCGGCATTGCTCCACAAAAAAGATGAGCCCGCATTCGAAGCGTCAAGCATTGTCATGTCGCAATACGCTGCATCACTTCCTAAAGAAACCGTAGGATAAGATCCAATCGTAACTGTAATGCCTACAGCAGCTGAATCAGAGCAACCGTTAAGATTAGTTTTGGTCATGTTGTAAACACCAGCTTGGTCCGTTGAATAGGTGTTCGTAGTAGCACCAGGAATCAAAACACCATTCATGTACCATTGACTTGTTCCGCCTGAAGATCCTGTAAGCGTAACAGAATCCCCGGAGCAAACCACACTAAATCCTGAGAGCGCAACCACAGGAATGTTTTGCACTTGAATTACGTATGAATATACTGTGTCTCCGCCCCAACCGTTATACGTTTCAACGTAAATCGTGTAAGAACCAGGAGCAGCATATGTGTGAGAGACATTGTTAAGTACGCCATCAACAGTAGCAACGGAATCATCATTGCCGTCTCCCCAGTGGAAGTACAAATCTGTAAGCAATGCATGACCACCTGCGATAATTGTAATTGACTCGTTAGCGCAAATAGTGTCATCAGAAGTGTTAAAGTAAGGAAGCATTACAGTTCCTCTCAAATCATCGGGCAAACTCATCAGCGACGCTGCATCATATGAACCGTTCGTGTGAGTACGTCTGAAACTGGAACTGATATTTGACATGATGAATTGATCATTGCCATTGAATAACGCGCCAAATGTTTCTCCACCTGTTATTCCGATAACGGGGATGTTGGTTATTGTATATGGAATAGTATCAAGAATCTTTTCCATTACCACTGTTCCATTTCCAGACCAGTGATAGAAGTGTCCGTCGTTTGGATTGTGGCAGATAATTTCTCCATCTGCTCCTGAACCTAGCGGCATGATCAGATTTGTATCAGCGGTTACTTTGTCAATCATAAATAGTGTCTCAGAAGGAATAGCTCCGTTACCGGTTACTGCGAATAGTTGGCCGTCGTCGCGGAAACTAATTGTAGAAAACTTGGCGCCAAGATCTCCAATCAACGTGCAGACTCCTGTGTTGAGATCGATAATTCCCAATGACCTGAATGGATTACCACTGATTTTCATGAGAACGTACGTAATCCCTGTGGTTGGATCCACCGCTAGTCCTGTCATTCCGGTAATAGTGAAGCCGGCAAGTGTTGGACCAAGTCGGCGCACCACTTGCCAAGTGGACGTATCTACTGCCCACAATGAATCTTGAAAAGGACTTGGTCCCCAGATTAACGGTCGATCAAAAGAAGTTGTTGTTTGAGCCTGAACTTCATTTGAATTTGCGCCAATTAGCAGAAATAAAGCTGCCAGAAGTAGTAATTTTTTCATGAATGGATGTTAGATGAATGCGCCCCAAATATAAAGCTAAATCGTGTTGACACATCAACTCATAATGGCAAAATTTACATGAAAACGGCTGGTTGTGGGTAGTAATAACCCTGAAAGCCCTTAAGCCCTTTGAGGGCTATAACCCTTTGAAGGTTACGCGCGCGCGAAGCCACAAGCACGGTACGCTATTCTCTATTCGATCAATGAATTGCGGTAACACTGATCTCAACGTGCGCTCCTTTGGGCAACCTGCTTACTTCAACTGTTTCTCTTGCAGGATAAGGACCAGCTCCAAAGTAACTAGCGTAAACTTCGTTTACAGTTTTGAAATCATCGAGATTGGTGAGATAAATGGTTGCCTTTGCGATATCCTTCATCTCCATTTTTGAGGATTGCAATATGGCCCTGATGTTTTCCATTACTCGTTTTGTTTCAACCGAAATGTTCGCCGTGTCAAGATTTCCAGTTTTAGGATCAATTGCAATCTGGCCGGAAACAAACATAGCGTTGCCACGCATTACTGCCTGACTATACGGACCAATTGGTTGTGGCGCCTCATTAGTTGAAACAGGACCATTGTGTTCGGCATGTTGATTTCTCGCGCTGAACGTAATCCATACTAAGGCTACAATTGCACACAACGCGAAAGCGATGAAGATGGAGTTCTTCATTAATCGTTTACTTGTTGGTTGGCGGACCTGCAGCTGCAATTTCCGTGATTGCTTTCACCAAATAGTCAAGATCGGCAATAGAAGTATATACGCTCGGTGTTACGCGTACTCCATGAATATTCTCCCAATTAATTCCAACCGTGTGTATGCGGTATTTCTCTAACAACTTTCCGTCTATCTCTTCCGGCTTGAATCCCTCAATGGAGAAATTAGAAAGTGCACATGCAAATTTCGGATTGAGCGATGTGTTCAATTTGAATCCAGGAACCTTCATCGCTTTTTGTGCCCAATAATTTTTCAGATACTGAAGACGCGCTTCTTTTCTCTCTGGTCCAATGAGAAGATGAAAATCAATTGCTGCGCTGATCGCCATTTCAGAAGCGAATGATCGTGTTCCCAATGATTCGAACTTCCGAATATCTGTTCCGTCCGGTTCGTTATTCGACATCAATGCCCAAACATTTTTGATTTTTTCTTTCTTAATCAG
>CAZBYM010000388.1:0-4341 GCA_964495745.1 uncultured Chryseobacterium sp.
ATCCAGTTGTTCGCGGATATCTGCAATTATTTCATCCCGGCCACGATCAATATCTGTTTTCAGGGAAACATCAATTTCGGAATTGCTTACTGGTTCAACATGTTCATCAAGTTCCGCCCTTCCGGTTCTGCGACTCACATATTCTACTTCGGGAACTTTTAAGATCAATTCTTCCGCCAGAGTTCCGATGCGGTCGCTTTCCTGAAGAGAAGTTCCTGCAGGAGTAGAAATGTTGATAGTGAATGATCCTTCGTTAAATGGCGGCAAAAATTCCTTTCCAAAAAACGGAGCAATACAAAGTGCAGCAATAATTAATGCAATGGACACACCAATTACCCATCGTGTGTTGTTGAAGGCCCAATGCAGTATTCGTGTATCTTCTCTTTTCAGAAAGCGAACTAACATACTGTCATGATTCGCTGTCGGTTTAAGTTTTCCGAGTAACATACTGCACAAGGCAGGAGTAACGGTAAGTGAAACAAGCAACGAAGCGACAATAGAAGTGATATACGCTATACCTAGTGGAGAAAAAATTCTGCCTTCTATTCCCTGCATGTAGAAGAGTGGAATAAATACAAGAACAACGATCACAGTTGCATAAACAATTGAGTTTCGGACTTCGCTGCTTGCTTCATACACGACACGCAAAACTGGTTTTGGATTTCCCAGCGCTTGATTTTCACGAAGTCGTCGGTAGACATTCTCCACGTCGACAATAGCGTCGTCTACAAGTTCTCCTATGGCAATCGCCAATCCTCCTAGGGTTAGCGTATTGATTGAAATTCCAAAAAACTTAAATGTGATTGCAGTAATTATCAGCGAAAGGGGAATAGCTGTAAGCGTAATGATTGTAGTTCTGAAATTCAAAAGAAAAAGAAACAGAATAATGACAATCAGAATGAAACCATCACGCAAAGCTTCCGTCACATTGTTTAAGGAATTTTTGATAAACCCTTTTTGCTGAAAAATGTTTGGATTGAGTTTCACATCTTTTGGTAGCGAGCCTTGCATTTCAAGCAATGCTTTTTCAACTTCCTCAGTAAGCTCAATCGTATTGGCGCCCGGTTGTTTTTCGATCGTGAGGATTACGGCGGCTTTACCATTCACACTCGCATCTCCGCGCTTCACCGCAGCGCCGAATTCAACATCCGCGACCTGTGAAAGCAGAACGGGAAGACCATCGCGATTCGCGACCACCGTATTTTTGATGTCATCGAGTGATTGTGCACGCGCGACGATTCGAATCAGAACTTCTGAACCGTATTGATCAATAAATCCGCCTGTGCTGTTTTTGCTTGTGAGCGAGAGTGCGTGATCAACATCGTCAATGGTCAGATTAAACTGCTTCAGTCGTTGCGAAGACACAAGTACTTGATATTGCAAACGTTCACCTCCAATGGAAATAACCTGCGACACACCTTTAATACTCATCAATCTTCGCCGGATTGTAAAATCGGCCAGTGTTCTCAATGTTGCTGCATCGGTTGTGTCGGAGGAAATACTCACCATCATGATTTGTCCCATTACAGAACTGATCGGACCCATGACGGGAGTTATTCCTTCAGGCAATTGAACTGTTTGCAATTTCTCCGCAACCATTTGACGTGCTGTATACACGTCAGTGTTCCAATCAAATTCAACAAACACCATTCCGATTCCAATCGAAGAGCTGCTTCGAACAACTTCTACGCCTGGTGCGCCATTGAGTGCTGTTTCCACAGGAAGGACAACTTGCGATTCAATTTCTTCAGGAGCCATTCCGTTCGCCTCGAGAAAAATAGTTACACGTGGGCGATTTAGATCCGGTAGAACATCAACAGGTAGGTTGACAAGAATGAACGTACCATACACCAACACAAGTGCCGCAATTGCAACGACGAGCAATCGGTTTTTTAAAGAAAAGTGTATGAGTCTGTTCAGCATACTGTTGAATTGAAAATATTATTTTCTAATGTTTGTGATCGTGGTCTTCTCCGTGCCCATGATCGTGATTGTCTCCTGACGCAGCGACACCCTGTTCTACATTGAAAACAAAATCCGAAGTGAATAGCTCGCCGTTCAATTGAAACTGCAGCCAGCCGCGATAAATTCCGGGTGTCTCGAACATAGCGTGAAGATCAAGTTCTGTTCCATTTACATCAGGATGTACGTGCAAGTATTCGTGAGTACCTGACTTGACAATCACCATGTGAGCTTTTGCACCTAAGTAATTATCCAGCTTGTTCACATCAAATGGCTTTCCTTTTTCGGTGACAATTCCACTAATGTGCATTGTAGAGCCAGTCACATATTTTCCATCTGCTGATTTTAGTTCAACCCCATATTTGTCGTTCGACCAGATTGTTTTTTGTGCTGCGAATTGAACTTCTTTGGATGGAGTGCCAGTCACCGAAATATTTATTTTCTCTAACTGATGTGTTGCTCCACTTGGATTGTAATCGGCATACAAAATGTAATCGCCACCTGAAGGAAATGTAGTTTTCAATTGATAGGAACCATCTGCATTGTATTCCGGGTGTACATGGTCGAACCAGGATAAATCTTTGCTCACAGCGATGAGATGAATTTTTTTCTCATGTAGTACATCAAGTGGAACCTGTTCAGTTTCTTTTCCTTTGATCTTAGGCGTAAAGCTTAGCGTAACTTCTTTGCCGGCTTCAATTGTGGCAGGAGAAGAAGTGAACTGCATAACATACACGTTGTCGGAGGTAGAAACGTCCGTATGAACCAGCGCCATTCCGCATTTCGGACAAGTTTCGCCTTCATGACCCGTAACTTCAGGATGCATAGGACATGAATAGGTGTGTTCATGGTTTTCACCATCATGATCATGTGTGCTATCATCGTGATTATGGGATGCACTGTCGCCGCAGGAATTTAGTAGGGCAAGGCTGCAAACACCGATTGTTAAACTGATTTTTACTAGAACTGTTTTCATGTTTTGAAATTTTAGTATTACTGGTTGAGATAAATCATTTTCATTTGGTAAGCTGCATTAATTACTACTCTTTCATTTTCTTCGACACCTCTGAGAATAATGGTTTGCTCACCATTGTTTTCTCCAAGGGAAATGTAGCGCACTGAAAAATGTTCTGCGGAAGTTTTAACAAAGACGGCGGGCTTTCCGTTGATTTCAGTAATTGCGCTATTGGGAAGAGCAAGCTCTCTGCTTTTTTCTGTAGCTGCAATTCGGATATCAACAAACTCGCCAATCTTGAATCCTTCATCAGGGTTATCAATCTCGAACAGCACACGTTGAGATTGATTCGAAGGATTTATGGATTGTGCTTGGGAAAGCAATCGGACTTGCGAAGTCTTATGATCGTCATTGGCGCATTGTATGGTGAATTTTGCTGCGCCAATCAAAGCGTCCGCATCATTATCAAAAACCTGCGCCTCAGCATACACTTTGGAGAGATTGGTAATTGTGAAAATTATTTCACTTGCTGCAAATGTTGTTCCTGATACGGCGCTGAAGTTGCCTACAACTCCATCAATGGGTGAAGTGATGACATAACCACGGCCATTTCCTGAATTCAAAAGTTTACGCATTCCTTCCGCTTTGTTGAGACGTGCTTCTGCTGCTGTAATATCATTTTGAGCAGCTATGTCCTTAATTGACATTATCCGATCGTACTCGCTTTTAGCTGCTGCGTATTCAGCTTCAATTGAATTCTTTTCGCCCAACAAATTAATCATCTCTCCTGCATCCAAAGAAAGTTCTGCAACCGCAAGTTGTTGTCCTCGCTTCACCCGTTCTCCAACATTTACGTTCAAGGAAATTATTTTTCCATTTTGAGGAAGACTTAATACAGCCTGACCATTCGATGCGGGAATTATCGTTCCGAAGAGTTTAGTGCTTCCTGAAAAATTGCCACGTTCACTTTTGTTGGTAAAAACATCAAATAGAAACTGTGTTTCCTTTGGCACGTCAAGTTCGGACGAAGAATTATTTCCGCCGCCTTCAGGTGCATCGTGGTCAGCATGAGCAACAGCTTGTCCCGGAAAAAGAATTGAGCTTGTCAGAAAAATAATTGCAAAAAAGACGGAGGTGATTTTGTTTCTCATTGGCCTTCTTATTAGCAGCATCAGCAACGCACCAAAGAGAAATGCTGCCCCAATGGAAACATAAGGGTGTTCTTCAAGAAACCCATGATCGTCGATTAGTGCCTGTTCAGGATGTTTGCCCGCCTCAATACCTTTCAACAACAATAAGTCCGCTCCTGACTTTGCTTCAATGGAAATGGTGAAGTTGTACAATTTCTTCTCGGGAAGAATCATACTCACGATGTAGATTCCACTATCACCAGGCTGGGAGTTCACTTCAATTTCGGGATGATC
>CAZBYM010000389.1:0-4308 GCA_964495745.1 uncultured Chryseobacterium sp.
GGTGATGGAAAAGAAATGGGCAACCTTAAGAAAATAATTCAGGAAAGAAATCTTGATTCTACGGTTGTTCTCACAAGACTTTTGAAAAGAACCGAGGTGATGGAATTAATGCGAATGAGTAAGATATTTTTACACACTGCGGAGTCTGAAGGTATGGGATACGTTTTTCTTGAAGCGGCGGCTAGTGGATGTCGTATTGTTTCTACGCCTGCGGGAATTGTCAGTCAGGATGAATTTACTTTCGTTTCTTCTGAAAATGAAAAACTTATCTTGCAAGTGTGTAATTGGTTGGTTGAAGAACATAAATTTCAGCGCAGGCAGGTCTTCACAATTGAAGATACTGCTTCGAAATACCTACGTATATACGACCGGCTTGTTCAATAATGGGCATCAGAGAAAAAATACGAAGTGCGAATATCCTGGTTCAACCGGGGCATTTGTACTATAAACCAAACTGGCTTGTCTTGGGGGTCAACAACATCTGTAACCTGCATTGTAAAATGTGTGATGTTGGAACACAAAGTCTCGACACGAATTTTGCGACTAATCTGGTCGGAACTGAACCACTGAATATGCCAATGGAATTATTCAGAAAAATTGTGGATGAAGCTGCTGAATTTTGTCCGGACGTTAAGTTGGGTTATGCTTTTACAGAACCATTGGTGTATCCTCATCTTGTGGAGTCATTGAAATACGCGGAGAAAAAAAATCTGTATACCTCAATAACAACGAATGCGCTAAATCTTAAAAGGATGGCGAAGGAAATCTGCGGAGCGGGTTTGAAGGAGCTGTTTGTTTCTCTTGATGGTCCGCAAGATATTCACAATGAAATTCGAGGACATAAGAGCAGCTTTCAAAGAGCGGTAGAGGGCATTGATGCGGTTCTAGCGGAAAACTCAGGAACTACTGTGGCAGTATATTGTGTAATTACACAATGGAACATTGGACACTTGACTGAGTTTGCAAGATATTTCAATAATTATCCTCTGAAGGCGCTCGGGTTCATGCATACAAATTTTACACCTAAGGAGGTCGCTGATGGGCACAACGCAGTATGGGGTGACAAATACCATGCGACAGTTTCTAACATCGAGCAGGTTGATGTGAGCAAGATGAATCTGGATGTTTTGTGGGAAGAGATGCAAGAGATCAAATCCGGGAAATTCTCATTTCCAGTTACGTTTTCTCCGGAAATGTCAAACAAACAAAAGTTACTTGAGTTTTATCAATCGCCGGGAACAAAAATCGGGAAACGCTGTAACGACGTTTTTCATAACATCATGATAAAATCTGATGGAAGTATTATTCCTGCACATGGGCGGTGTTATAATCTTACATTGGGAAATTTGCATGAAAACTCATTGAGTGAAATTTGGAATTCCAAAGTGTATGGGGAGTTCCGGAAGGACATCATGAAGGCGGGAGGTCTTTTTCCTGCATGTTCTCGTTGTTGTAGCGCCTTTTGATATGAAATTTACACAGAGGTTAAAGCGTGCGTTGATCAGAAAAATCCGGAGGTTCCGATTTTCCACCAAAAGTTCCGAAAAAATATTTACTCATATTTATTCTAAAAATTTGTGGGGAAGCTCCGAAAGCTTTTCCGGACCTGGATCCAGCCTCGAAGTTACAAGCGACTTGAGGAAACAACTTTCGGAATTATTAATCAGAAGAGAGATTCGGAGTATTCTTGATTGTGGTTGTGGCGATTTCAATTGGATGAAAGAAATTGGATTGGGTGACATACATTATACCGGGATGGAAGTAGTTGCTGACCTGGTTGCACGAAACAATAAATTGCACGCGTCTCCAGCAGTATCGTTTGTAGTAGGGGACATTAGTAAAGATGAACTGCCTCTAACTGATCTTGTAATTTGTCGTGATGTACTCGTGCATTTGACCAATAAAGAAATATCGCTTGCCTTGAATAATATAGCTTCATCGGGCGCAAAATATTTACTGGCAACTTCATTCACGGGAGTGGAAAATTCAGACACATTCACAGGAGACTGGAGGCCGGTTAACTTGCAAAATTCGCCATATCATCTCCCTTCACCAATTGAAATTATTCTTGAGAAAGGTTCCGGTAAAAAGACTTCAATTGAGAAACAGTTCTGTTTGTGGAGCAATCAACAACTTGTTAGCGCCGGATTTGGCAAGCCATCTTAGCGAATCCCTTTTTGTTGCAGGAGACATCTGGCAATTTCCATCTGACCATATTTGTTCAAATGAATGTCGTTCGAATAGAAGAGTCGATATTGGGCGCAATCTACGAGTTGAAAATACCTTAGTGCATTGACGATCGTAACGTGTTCATTCTTGAGATCAATAGTCAGTCGGTCGAGAAATGGATAAAGCGTATCGCTACAAGACGTTTTTGGTAACGCCGCTCCAATTGCCGAGTAATTGTTTTTGTAGGATTCGTCAACCTGACAGCTCGCTGGAATTACAAGAATTGTCACTGCAATATTTTTCTCTTTACAAATATTTAATAATTCATTGAGCTTTGATTTGTAACAAGCGTAGCGACTTTCATATTCGCTGGTTAATTGAATCGAGTTTTCGAGAAAATCAGGATCTGCCTGCAGCAGCATTTTTTCTCTTGTGCTGAAAGACGCTACGGAAAACTGTTCAATCGATTTCGGATTGTTCTGTTCGGTGGAAAGACTTGAATTTGATTTGAATTGTCCAAGCTTGTAGTTTGCATACCGAACGGATAGGAAGTTGTTCGACAATGTCCAGAAACAATTTCGCGCAAATGAAATTGTTGACCAATTAACAGGCTTTTCGAGATCGAGCAGATCATTTCCAATGTAAATCTGAAGAATAATTTGTTGTGGATTGTATTCTAAAATTCTCGATTCCGCAATCGTGCAGATTTCTTCAATTCCAAAACCAGGAACAGCAGAATTGACAACACGTACATCGGGAAGGCTGTCGTTTAATAGCGTTACGTAGTTATTTTCACTGGCAGAAAATGAATCCCCAAGAACAAGAATGGTCCGTGAATATTTTTTGGATTCGAGTGTGGGGTTAAGCAGTTTCAGTTCTGTGCCATAAAATTCCACCCATTGATAACGGAAGGCTAGCTCAAAAAAAGTAAAAAATACACAACACGTAAGAATGCCCAGAACCAAGTTTCGACCTAGCCATTTTAATGCTCGATTTGTTTTTTCTTTCACTCCCATTAAAATGTGTCGATATCGGAAAAATTGAGTGTCATATTCTCCAATGGAAATTGTGAATTGTGGTTTTTGTAACACACTGCCCAGGTTTTTACACCTTGAAAGTGTTTACTGAAAAGTTGGTGTTCGCGGGAATTTACTTTCAACTGTAATAGAACTTCTCTCAATCCCAGTTTTCTCGCCAGAGTACGAAGCTTTCCGACAACAATCAGCATTTCATCTTCAGTACGAACGATCAATGTTCCAATGTGTAAGTGACCTTCGGCTTTCAACCATATTGGAGATGCGCCAATCATAATAAAGTGGGCAGAAGTCCAATTTTTGTAATCTATATATTCTTTATCATGTACTGGTCTCAATTCATCCTTGCTGGAATATTCGGAAAATTGATTTGTATACTTTGCCTTGAAGTTGCGAAAAATAAATTTTACATAAGATTGGTAGACATTTTTCAGTCCTAGATGGTTCACAGCCTTTGCCCAGGGAATTCCGCCCGAGGAAATCAGGAATCTGGACATTTCATCTTTAGCGGTCCAGCCCTGCTTAACTACAATTGGTGTTGAGTTCTGGTTGCCAAATCCGTAAACAAATGTTGCGCCCGCTGCATAGGCTATTTCCATTCCAAATTGTTGAATATCGTTGAAGAGTTTCTTCCCTCTGAATTCTTTTACGACCAGCGAATCACAACTCTGGACAGCAATTTCCATTTGTCCGTTGTAATGAAAGCGACAAGGTATGTAACCTTGAAAGGCAATGGCCATATTGTTCTCATCAAAAGCAATTACGCCAACTGCACTCATTCCTGTATATTCTGTGTCGTACTTCTTTTTTATCTGTTCGACAGTCAATCGTTTGTTAAACACTATTCGAAAAAGAAGGCGAACATGGTGAATATTTCCTTGGTTCAATCGTTCAAGCTTGTAAGGAGTTTCTTTCATGTTAGTACTTCCAATCACGTTTGGATTTTACGACACGGAATTAACATCAACCGGATCGGTTTTTACTTCCTTATGGTACACGTCACACGCGACCAAAATTGCCAATGAAATAAAGACAAGTGCCGCCATTTTGTCCTGATCAATAAATGAATTGAAAATTCCGTGAATAAAAAATGTCAGCCGCAACA
>CAZBYM010000390.1:0-4303 GCA_964495745.1 uncultured Chryseobacterium sp.
TAACGACGCGAAGTACGACAAGAAAATGCGCGACGAAATTGCGAATCAGCGTCGGTTTTTTCAAGGAGTGAACGCAGAAGTTGAAATCCTTGATGAAGAGATATACGAACTACGCAACGCATACGCAACGAACAAGGGCAAGATCTATTTTGGAAAGAATATGTTCTATTATACCATCAAGCATTACAATGAGCTTGCAGTTGCCGGAATTCTTGCACACGAGTGGGGGCATAGAGTACAATATACATACGGTTGGAATCGCGACCTCTCCGGTCCGGAACTGGAACTTGAAGCAGATGCAATGTCCGGATATTACATGGCGTTCGAGAAGAGTTTTGCGTGGGCTCAGATCAATGGCTACTTCGAAAGCACGCACAACACGGGCGATTACGATGTAAACTCACCACAGCACCATGGAACGCCGAATCAACGTGTAGCGGCAGCGTATCTTGGAGTTCAGCTTGCAATTGAAGCAGTGAATAATGGAAAAGCGTTCACTTATGAAGAACTTCATCACCGGATTGTGGATAGCATTCAGCACAACGTTCTGGTAATTGAAGGAATGGATGCAGTGCCCGGATCAAAAGTGAAAGAGATTGCAACCGGCAAAATATCAGGAAAAGAAATTGCAGCGCCTGTTTTAACTGCAGAAGAGAGAAAGAAATATCATCCGCACGCTGAATAATGTAAAAGAAAAGCCCCTTGTCGCTAAACAAGGGGCTTTTTTTATGCAGATTTTTTTGCTGCCTTTTTCGCCGGAGCTTTTTTCTTAGCTGGAGCTTTTGCAGGTGCTGCCTTCGCTTTTACCTTCTGAGGGCGAGTTTTGCCGTAAGATCCTTTGAAGATTTTGCCCTTGCGGGTCTTCTTGTCACCTTTTCCCATAATAATGTACTGGTTTGTTGGTTTTGTACAAATATAAAAATCCAAATCACATCCCGCGCCGTTTTTGAAATTCCTCTTCAATTAAATCAACCCGATGAATTGTATTTCTAACCCAATCGAGCCGTACATCAAGCAATTCCTCATCGCTCAACTGCCAGGGAATGTTCGAACTCCGAAGTTGTGTTGTTAATTGATAGAGGCAAATTGCTGCAGAAACAGAAATGTTGAAACTTTCTGTAAATCCATACATTGGAATCCGCACCAGTTCATCGGCATGATTCTTCACATCATCGCTAATGCCTTCCTGTTCTGTTCCAAAAAACAATGCAATTTTCCCCTTTGACACATCCACCTGATGAATCATGCTGTTCTTCTCGTGTGGAGTTGTTGCAATCACACGATAGCCTTGTTTTTTCAGGGATTGGATGCAATCGAGCGCATTGTTCTCCGTTTTGTTGTAATGATGCATTGTCAACCAATTGTTGGCTCCTTTTGCAATGTCTTTACTTGGAGTGTACTTATTCCTGTTTTCAATTACATGTACATCCTGAATTCCAAAACATTCGGCACTACGCATTACTGCACTTGCATTGTGTGGTTGATAAATGTCTTCTACAGCGATTGTAAGATAGCGAGTTCGTTCTTTTGCCATCTGTTCTATTCGCGCAATACGATTGTCGCTGATGTGTTGCGTGAGAAATTGAAGAAGCTCGAGTTTGTAAGGATCCATTACTTTTTGATTGCAGACATGGTCATCACATTACACAACCTATAGAGCATGCGCGCTCCAACATTCGCATCCCATTCATCTCCGTCAGGACCAGGTGCAACTTCATTCAGATCAAAGCCGACTATTTTCTTGCCGGATTTCACGAGTTCGTTGAACAGATAACCTGCTTGTTCAAATTCCAGTCCGCCGGCAACAGGCGTTCCTGTATGTGGACACATTCCCGGTTCCAATCCGTCAATATCAAAACTGATGAAGACTTTATCAGGAAGAGAGGCAATTATTCGTTTTACAATTTCATGCCATGTTGTGCCTTTGTATTTCTCATGACGCATGTCGCGATCGAAAAATGTAATCACGCGACCTTTGCTGTTCTCAATTATTTCGCGCTCTTGCTGGCAGAAGTCTCTGATTCCAACTTGTACAAGTCGTTTCACTTGCGGAATTGACAAAGCATTGTACATTATCGAAGCATGCGAGTAGGTAAATCCTTCAAACGCTTCTCGCAAATCCGCGTGAGCATCAATCTGAAGAATTCCAAAATCGCCATGCATTTCTGCTTGCGCTTGAAACATTCCAAATGGCGTGCTATGATCTCCGCCCAATAAGCCCACACGCTTTCCTTGCTTCATCCAGAACAATGATCGGCTTTTCACCCACGCGTTCATTTCAACTGACGCGTTATTGATCGTTGCAAGATGTTTCTGTAAAACCGGATCTTTTTCAACATCAATTCCATTCGTCAGCGCATCGATGTACAACACGGCGAGTTCACGAAGTTCCTGAGCATCTGCTTTTAGTTGAGATGGAATTTCGTCCATGGCAATTCCATATTTCCATGCATCCGGAAGATCGGGCTCAAATAAATCAACCTGAAATGATGCTGCAAAAACCGCCTCGGGACCTTGAGCAGTTCCATCACTGTACGATACAGTCACATCCCATGGAACTGGAATGATAACAGTTTCTGCTTCTTCACAAGTAAACGGCAAACCATAAATATTTGCGTCAGGATCGCCTGGAGAATTCGGATCGAAATTTTTGATTTTTTGTTCTTTACTCATGGGCGCAAAACTAAACACTAATAGAATGGCAATGAAATTTTGATGGTTTATTTGTTACCTAACAGGCGAATCCGGTTATTTAGAAAAGTTGAGCAATATGAGAGCCTATCTGTTGACAGCATTTATTGTTTGGTGTAGTATAAACACCGAAGCACAGACTAAAAAATTAGTCAGGTTAATCTGGCCACTGGATTCTGCGCTAAGTCCATCCTATTACGCTATGAATGGTTTCGGCGCATGGGACAATTGGAACGTGACCAATCGAAAGTCGATTCCTGCGAAGCAGAATTACGATGTGTATTATGACCATGGATACAAGCATTTGGGTTATTCGTATCGAGGCAAGATGACTGACACGGGATGGGTATCAGTTTCTGTTCATCAGTATTATGTAACAGGCAAAATTGCGGTTGAGTATCTGTACAACGCGCGTGGCGAACGTGACAGCGAAATCAGATTTGACTATTATGGCGACACGTGTTACGTTGCAAAAAAGAAAGGCCACTTTTATTCCAAGCAGATACATTACGTAAGGTCGAAATGGAATCCTTCGAAAGTTTATATGTCGCAATATAATTCCAGTGATGATCCTGTTGGTGGAGAACATTTCACGCTGAAGTTCGAAGAAAATGGAGATACTGCTTACTACGATTCCGGGAACTACACCAAAAAGATTCGCTACAAAGTGCAATATGCTGATGGCAGAAGAATATCCGTATTCAAGCAGAATGGAGACGACAAAGGAAGCGAAGTGAAGATCGCATACCCAAAGGATCAGGTCTACGAATTGAGTATAACGAACAAGAAGTGTACTGTTCTCGATAGTCTTGGATTCTATCCCAACGTCAAGAGAATGGAAATCATGATTAATCGCCGAGACAGTACCGGAACAGGTGTGATGCTTGGCAAGCTTAAGGAACTTCCGAAGTTGACTAAGTTGGAGAGCTTGGTATTAATTGGAAGCTTTGCAACCATTCCTCCTCCCGTTTTCCAATGTAAGAGTTTGCTGGATCTCACTATTGGCGCTTCATTGATAACTGTTATTCCGCCGGAAATTAAATCTCTTGTGCTGCTCCGTTCTCTAAAGGTTGCGGCCAACGATTCCCTTCAGGGAAATCGCTCAATTAAAAATATTGCGCTGCTACCCAACCTTCGTGAACTCCACCTTCCGGTAGATGAGAATAAGCCATTGTCCGCCGATATTTCACTACTCACCAACTTGTGGTATTTGTCACTGGGTAGTTATCGCGAGTGTGGTAATCCGAAGACGTCATCAATAAACATGCAATACTTGTATAAGCTCAAATCACTGCGCACGTTGGAAATTTGTTGGGACCAGTATGGCAAAGTAAATCCTTTCGAATTTGCGGTGAAGATGCCCGCCTGTGTTTTTTCAGGAAATGCCACTTGCTTTGACGATGCGTCAATGGTTACACTTCTATCCGGAGAGCAGAAAGCAATATCAGAGATCAAAATTGGAGATGTATTGCTCGGCTACTGCACTGATTCAGCTGAATTCTGCGCTACGACGGTAACCGCTTTGCACTTGCACAATAAGCCATTGGCGGAAGGCGTTGAAATTGTTTACCATTTTGTTTCCGATTCTTCAGCGCAATCGGTTCACTTAACT
>CAZBYM010000391.1:0-4284 GCA_964495745.1 uncultured Chryseobacterium sp.
CAACCGTTAGGAATAGTGTCCCCAATATCCTGACGCCACGGTAGAGCAATCCAGAATTTTTCATGCGCGTAAGCAGGAAGAATCTTCGGCTTCGATTTTTTTTCAAGATGAGAAAAATCAAATGCGAAAAGTGAGGAAGTCCAGCCAATGATTAGAACAATTGAAAATACAAGCTTCATAGCATAAATGTACAATCATATGACGCTCGGACACACAACCAGTTATATTTTGCCTATTATCAAGCAGCAAACAGTTTTCCACAGTCGTAAAAATCGCCATACAAAACCCTAAATTTGATACCCGTTTGAAATCTATTAATTCCTGAAGTGGACAACGAATACCTCAACGAACTCAACGACGTACAACGAGCCGCAGTAGAATCTACTGAAGGTCCGGTGATGATTGTTGCCGGAGCAGGTTCAGGAAAAACACGTGTACTGACTTATCGTGTTGCACATTTGATTCGTAAAGGAATTGATCCATTCAATATTCTTTCTCTTACGTTTACCAATAAGGCTGCAAGAGAAATGAAGGATCGTATCGGAAGAATAGTTTCGAAAGGGGAAGCGCGTAATTTATGGATGGGGACTTTTCACTCTGTGTTTGCACGGATTCTGCGAAATGAAGCAGAGCGACTTGGCTATCCTACCAACTTCACGATTTACGATACAGACGATTCGAAAAGTTTGATTCGAACTATTCTTAAAGAACAAGGTCTTGATGAGAAAATCTACAAAACCAACATGGTTCTTGGAAGAATTTCTGCTGCGAAAAATAATCTGATTGGAGCACAAGCTTATTTGCAGAATCCAACAGCACAGGAAGAAGATCGCATGAGCGGTAAACCTAAAATCGGAATCGTATATGATCAATATGCGAAACGCTGCTTCAAAGCCGGTGCAATGGACTTTGATGATTTGCTTTTCAACACAAATATTCTTCTTCGTGATTATCCGGATATTCTGAATAAATACCAGGACAAGTTTCGTTACATCATGGTCGATGAGTATCAGGATACGAACTTTTCTCAGTATGTAATTGTAAAACAGCTTGCAGCTAAATTTCAGAACATCTGTGTAGTTGGAGATGATGCACAATCCATTTATGCATTTCGTGGCGCGAACATTCAGAACATTTTGAGTTTTGAACGTGATTATCCTGATTTGAAAACGTACAAGCTCGAACAGAATTATCGCAGTTCGCAAAATATTGTAAGTGCCGCGAATGCAGTCATTAAAAACAATCGTGATCAGTTGGAAAAAAGTGTCTGGACAGCGAATGCTACCGGCGACCTTATTCAGCTGATGAAAGCGAATACCGACAACGAAGAAGGAATGATTGTTGCGCGCAGTATTTTCGATACACGAAGTAATAATCAAGCACGAAATCGTGATTTCGCAATTCTTTACAGAACGAATGCGCAGAGTCGTGCGATGGAAGAAGCGTTGCGCAAAATGAATATTCCTTATCGCATTTACGGTGGACTTTCATTTTATCAACGAAAAGAAGTAAAAGATCTTCTTGGATATTATCGTTTGGCGATTAATCCGCATGACGAAGAAGCGTTCAAACGTGTGATCAATTTTCCTGCCCGTGGAATTGGTGACACCACGATAGACAAGGTAATTATTGCTGCACGCGACAATGATGTGAGTCTTTGGACTGTTTGCGAAAATATTTCTTCATTCGGATTATCGATCAATGCCGGAACAGCCAATAAGATTCAGGATTTCGTGGCAATGATTCAGAGTTTCAACGTGATGTTGTCAGTACAGAATGCGTACGATCTTGGCAATCATATTGCAAGTCATTCGGGATTGTTGCGCGAATTGTATTCCGACAAAACTCCGGAAGGAGTAAGTCGCTACGAAAACGTGCAGGAATTGCTGAATGGTCTGAAAGAGTTTTCGGATGGCGACAATACTCCGGCGATCGATCTTGTTGAGAACGATCCGGAATTGCAACGGCATGAGGTGGAGAATCAAGCAGAGCTTTTAGAAGCTGCAGGAGCAACTGATGCGCCATTACGGACGTTGGATCAGTTCATGCAGGACATTGCATTATTGACCGATGCCGACGCCAAGCAAACAGAGGAAGATCTGAATAAGGTTTCTCTAATGACGATTCACGCAGCGAAAGGGCTTGAGTTTCCGTACGTATTTGTTGTGGGACTTGAAGAAAATTTATTTCCGTCTGCACTTTCATTGAATTCGCGAACAGATCTTGAAGAAGAGCGAAGATTATTTTACGTTGCCATCACACGATCTGAAAAAAGATGTACGTTGACTTTTGCATCGACACGTTATCGCTGGGGAAATCTCACCAGTTGTGAGGCGAGTCGTTTCATTGAGGAAATTGATCCGAAGTTGATCGAGTATGCTAACTCCGGAGCACGCAAACAATACGATCAGTTTAACGAACCTGCTTTTGACATTCGAAAAAAGGAAGGTGGGGAATCGTCAACATCCGGAATTCCGAAGAAAAAAAATCTTGTTCGCGCCTCTTCAATCAACTCAGCACCTTCAGTAATTGACAATGCGCATCTGAAAAATCTTGAAGTCGGTCAGAAGGTTCGACACGAGAGATTTGGTGATGGTCAGGTGACGCAACTGGAAGGTCCGTTTCCGAATACGAAAGCGACAGTTGTGTTTGCGCAGGCGGGACAGAAGCAGTTGCTGTTGAAGTTTGCGAAACTGGAATTGATCTAGCCAGTAATAGGAACGCGGATTTCTCGGATTCAACGGATACTCGCGGATTTTTTTTACAATCACCCGAAACAATTATTCCTGATGGAAGTCAAAACGATGTTTCACAGAGGTAGACATGATTAGTTTGAATAAAAAAAAGCCCCAACATTGTTGAGGCTCCCATTCTAATATCTTTGATCAGATTTCCGACAATTTCTTCAGATCGATCTTCTTTGCAATCGCTTTGACGTTTTCAGTGTCAGTTTGATTATCAGCCTGCACCTGTACCCAGAAGCGATATCCAACACCGAGTGTTAGTTCGGTACGGCCAGTTTTTTTGTGAAACTCTTCCCATCCGCCAATATCACCTTCGAATTTCACTCCTTGCGCTTTTTTCTCAGGAGAATCGACTGACATTCCCATTGCCCACATCATCGTTAGTCCGCTGTACATTCCATACGCCTGATTGTAGTCAACGATTGTGACCTTAATATCGTCGCCTTTGTCATTGGTAAACTTCACATTTACACTAGTGAAACTAGTTGGAGGCATATTTACAGTTTCACCGTCGGGTTCTCCGCGTGTATATCCGTCGATACTTTCGGGCAGGAATTTCATGAGTTCAGCATAAGGCATAGCGAGCGTATCACCTTTAGCTCGACGCTCAGCGAGTTTTTTCGTAGCAGCGTCTTGTCCTTCTTTGGTTTCTTCTGCAAGATTATTCAGTGCCTCGAGCGGATTGTTCGTTGTTGGAACATCTTCTTCTTTGAGATCTCCGGATTTTCCTCCGCAAGAAGCAAGAGAAAGCAACAATGCGGGAAGAGTGATGTAGATGAGTCTTTTCATGGTTTAGGATTTGTGGGACTAAACTAGGGGATTATTGAGAAGGAGCAAAGGATTGGGGTCATAATCTGGAAGCGGAAGTCTCCTTTTCTCGTTGGTGTGTGAAAAATGTCCCCCAAAGGGTGTACCCTTTGGGGGACAAATCGCGGAAATAACCAAGTTGAAACGTTTACAAACGACTACAAGCAATTACAAACGACTACAAGTACTTATTATACGACTAACATTGCATCACCAGGTAATATTTGCACATGGAAATACGAGAGTCCTTTTATTCGGGAGCAGTTTACCACATATGCTCCAAAGCCAACGGTCACGAAATACTCTTCCGTGATGAATATGATTACAAAGACTTCCTGCAACGTTACCGAAGTCGAATGTTAGAATCTGTTGAAACATTGGCCTGGATATTTCTGCCGAATCAGTTTCACTTGCTGGTCAAGGTTAGAACTGTAGACTCTGACGAACAAATACTGGAACCACGAACAAATGTGAGCTCTGATCTAAGCAAAGTGTTAAATAGCTATGTCCAATCGCACAATAAACGTCATGGAAGAACCGGAAGCTTGTTGAATCGAAGCTTCAGAAGAAAATATATTGAGACTGAAGATGAGTTTCGGAATACAATTTGCAGTTTCCATCACTTACCAATTGCATTTGGCCTGACTTTGACAGCTGATAATTGGCCTTTTAGTTCTTACCAATATCTTTTGAAAAGCGAAAATCTTCCCTCGATGATACAGCTGGTCATCGA
>CAZBYM010000392.1:0-4279 GCA_964495745.1 uncultured Chryseobacterium sp.
GATGACTCCTGTTTGAATCACTGAGAATACTGTCCAGCCATATAAAAATGCTGGAATTCTTCCCCACGCTCTTCTGATGTACACGTATTGTCCACCAGCTTCGGGCATCATTCCCGCCAGTTCGCCGTAACTCAATGCAGCCATCAAAGTAATCGCACCACTTACGACCCACGCAACCATTAGCCAACCGGCAGAACCAACATCGCGCGCCATTGTAGTACTCACGATAAAAATTCCCGAGCCAATCATGGAACCGGCCACGATGGAAGTTGCATCAAGTAAACCTAAACGTTGCTTAAATCCCGACATAAAAAAGGGCGGTGTTACCCGCCCGTATTTGAATTAGTTTCCTGGCTTGTTCAGTTTGCTATGTCGTTTACCATACAAGAAATAAACGATCAATCCGAAGATCATCCAGAATCCTGCGACGATCAATGTTTGTCCATCGAGCGCAACGATCATCAAAGTACAAATTGCGATTCCTAAGAACGACACAAGTGGCGCAACCGGTGTTTTGAACGGACGTTCGAGATTAGGTGATTTCACACGCATGATCCAAACGCCAGCGCATACGAGAACAAACGCGAACAATGTTCCGAATGAAGTTAAATCTCCAGCGACACTTCCCGGTACAAACGCTGCGAACAAACCAACCATGACGAAGAGAATCATATTTGCCTTGTAAGGTGTTTTGTATTTCGGGTGAAGTTCTCCGAATGCTTTTGGAATCAATCCATCGTTGCTCATTGAATAGAATACCCGACTTTGTCCCATTAACATCACAAGAATTACGGAAGAGAATCCTGCAAGAATCGCAACTGTAACTGCTGTTGCGAGCCAGCCATATCCAGGCATGTACGTTGTAATTGCGTAAGCTACTGATGCTTCTTTTCCGGCAGTGTTAAATTCCTGCCAAGGAGCAACACCAGTAAGAACGTGACCGAAGAGAATATATAAAATCGTGCAGACAACCAGTGAACCAAGAATACCAATCGGCATATCGCGTTTAGGATTTTTCGCTTCCTGTGCAGCGGTACTTACAGCATCAAACCCGATAAACGCAAAGAACACAATTCCAGCTCCACCAAGTACTCCGCCCCAGCCGTGTTTAAAAACTCCTTCGTGACCAGCAAGTCCTTCCGGAATAAGATAAGGAGTGTGATTTGCAGGATTGATAAAGCCCCAACCAATTGCGATGAACACCAACACGATTGCAACTTTGATGAAAACGATAATCGCGTTAATAAATGCAGACTCCTGAGTTCCTTTGATTAGTAATAGTGTGAGTGCAAATAGAATTACCAAAGCTGGTGCGTTGATAAATCCACTTGTTTGAGTTACACTAGCATGCAACGCTTCCGGTAATGCTTTGAATTGATCATCGGACAAAAGCAATACACCTTCTTTCACCGATTTCGCAGCTTCAGGAAGAGCAGCAACAATTGTTGCTACGGCATCACCAGTAACTTTGTACATGGTCTCAAACGGCGAATGGCACCATTCGTATGGAATCCCGCCTCCTAGTAGGTTGTTAAGGTATTCGCTCCATGCGATAGAAACTGTAGCCGCACCAAGAGCATATTCCATGATTAACGCCCAACCAATAATCCAGGCAACAAGTTCGCCCATGGTAACATACGTGTAAGCATATGCACTACCGGAAATTGGCATCATGGCTGCAAATTCCGCGTAACACAAACCTGCGAAAGCACAGCCGATAGCTGCCACCACAAAGGAAAGTGTTACTGCAGGTCCGGCTGCATCTGCAGAAGCTGCGGCGGTTCTTACAAAAAGTCCAGCGCCAATAATGGCACCAATTCCCAACGCAACAAGGTTGGTTGCAGACAGTGTTCTTTTCAGTCCCTTATCGGAATCTGCGGCTTGCGCCAGAAGAACCTCTATCGATTTTTTTCTAAATAAACTCATAGATAGTTTCTCTCGTTTTTATCAGTAAGAATCACCAAATATAGCATAGAACCCCTTAACAGCAAATGTGTATTTTTAAGCACGAATTATGTTGATTCTACTCGTTTTCGTCATTGGGTATCTTGCTATTACGCTTGAACATCCGTTAAAACTCAATAAAGCTGCAACTGCTTTGCTGACAGGTGTTCTATGCTGGACAATTTACGTATTCACAGGTGATGGAGTTGGGTTTCAGACCAGTTTGTCACATCATATTAGTGAGATTGCCGGAATATTGTTCTTCTTACTTGGTGCGATGACCGTTGTTGAGTTGATTGATGCACACGACGGTTTTGATGTCATTACAAGTCGGATCACCACCGTGTCGCGACGAAAACTCCTGCTAATTATTGCAATTATTTCGTTCCTTCTTTCTGCAGTTCTGGATAATCTGACTACAGCGATCGTAATGATTTCATTGATTCGAAAATTAGTGAATGAAGAAGAAGACCGTTGGTATTTTGGAGGAGTCATAATACTTGCGGCGAACGCCGGAGGAGCCTGGTCGCCGATTGGTGATGTTACAACGACTATGCTGTGGGTTGGTGGGCAAATTACAAGCATGAATATTATTTCAAAACTGATTTTACCTTCGATCGTCAGTTTGGCTGTACCTGTAGCATTCCTGTATTGGCGCATGAATGGAAATTTTTCGAAACCTGAGATTGCGCAAACAGAAATGAAAATCAATCCGACAACTAGCGCAGAAAAAAATCTTGTTTTCATTACCGGTATCATTGTGTTGTTTTTTGTTCCGGTTTTTAAGGCAATAACGCATTTGCCACCGTTCATGGGAATTTTACTTGGACTTGGAATTCTATGGATTGTAACTGAACTCATTCACAAGAAGAAGAACGATGAACACAAAAGTGCACTCTCCGTTTCTGGCGCACTGCAACGTGTTGACACTCCAAGCATATTATTTTTCCTCGGGATACTTCTCGCAGTAAGTGCTCTCGATAGCGCAGGATATCTGCATTCACTTTCGGCTTGGATGGACAGCACATTTCACAACGTGAATGTGATTACTTTACTTATTGGTCTCGCCTCCGCAATTGTAGATAACGTACCTCTTGTAGCTGCTGCACAAGGAATGTATCCATTGGAAGTTTTTTCAACTGATCATTATTTCTGGGAGTTTCTGGCGTATTGCGCAGGAACAGGAGGAAGTATTCTGATCATCGGTTCGGCTGCAGGAGTTGCAGTAATGGGAATTGAGAAAATTAGTTTCTTTTGGTACTTGAAGAAAATTTCATTCCCAGCTTTGATCGGATATTTCTCAGGCGCGCTGGTGTACATGGCTATGTTCTGAATTTCGCAACGATGAAATCGAAATTTGATCCTGTTTCTTACGTCAATTCTATTGAGTCAATCTTTCGAAAGAATGGAAATCCAGTTCGGGCTGCTGGAGCGAAAGCATACATGCGAAATCAGTTTGAGTATTATGGGCTTGACACGACAACCCGCGGAGGGATTCAACAAATATTTCACTCCAAGCATGCGCTTCCGCCAAAAGAGGCGCTTGAAGCAATTATTGAATTATGCTGAGAGAATGAGCATCGCGAAATGCAATATTTCGGACTGGAGCTGTATGAAAAATACAAGAAGCAACTCACACCTGAAGATCTTCCGGTTTTCGAATTCATGATTCTGAATAAAAGCTGGTGGGACACAGTCGATTTCATTGCGCCAAAACTCGTTGCAGCTCTATTTAGGGTTGAACCCAAACTCATCACACGAACTACAACAAGATGGATGAATTCAAAAAACATTTGGCTTATACGATCTTCACTGATTTTCCAGCTTCACTACAAAATAAATACGAATGAAACATTGCTTGCCAAACTGATTCTCCAATGTTCGGATCATTCCGATTTTTTTGTTCGAAAGGCCATTGGGTGGTCGTTGCGACAATATGCAAGGACAAACCCGGTATTTGTAAAGAAATTTGTGAAGTTGCATCAGAAACAGCTCGCTCCATTGAGTTTCCGTGAAGCATTGAAAAATCTGTAGTTCATTATTTGTAACCAGGTTGCCTGTATTTTCGCTGAACAATAAGGGAAACGTGACATAATACTTCCACACTCGTCGTGCTCTCCCTATATTTACCCTGTGAAAGATGCGCAACTGTTACGAAAAATTTTGACCCCTCTTTTCATTTTGCTGGGCGTTATCGTTATCGGCACTGCCGGTTTTGTCATTCTTGATCCCAGATACACGTTTAATGATGCCCTGTATATGACGATCACGACCATTGGAACGGTTGGTTTTCGTGAAGTTTATGAACCAACAGTAGCGGTCCAGTACTTTATCA
>CAZBYM010000393.1:0-4276 GCA_964495745.1 uncultured Chryseobacterium sp.
TAATTGAATTAGATTGCAGTATGAACAACATGACCTTGAGTAGTAGCCCCCCCCCATTTGTTAAAGAGAAGGTCGCTCAGATCTTCGTTTCTACAAGCTAAACTCTTGCTTTGCATGGTTCTCATGACGTCAGGATTTTTCAAATCGCAAGCACAAAATTCTATTCTTTGGTCAGAATCATCTGGTGCCAGTTCAAGCGCGCAGAAAACGTTTTGTACCGTTGATCTTCTGGATAATGCAATGACTGTTGGATTAAATCCAGACGGCGGAAGCGCGAATTCTTCTTGTGAAGGTAACGTATTCACTTTTTATGCTGACAACACATCCCCTCCTTGTACTTTAAGTCAATACAATATTAATCCGATCCCAATAGGGCATCTTGGTTATGCGCCTGGAGGTGCATATGAAATTGAAAATGACCTCTACAACGGAGGCGTTGCTCCAGGAACGAATCTTCTCCTGCACGTACAAGGGAATTTTGCGAATGGAGAAACGATAGACCAATGTCTCATAATTACTGTGGCTCCTAACCCTGCGGCTCCTCTTGTTTCGCTAAACTCCATCGCTGTTGACTTTAGAGGCAATTTGTTAGGACAAAGCACTGGTGGGACATACAGTGTTGATTTTTACACTTTTTTATGAAACGGACGTTGGTGTTTTTCTTTGCATTGTGTAAGTTATCCAGCAATGCTCAAGTCCAACCGGAATGGACAGCGAATTACGCAATTAACCCGACCACTTTTCCAAAGCCAATAGACTTGGTTGAAGTAGTTTCATCTCCCGTAGTATTATGTAGTTCAAATGACACAACTTGCGGTGGCTATCTGTATCACCTTTATCATGTGAATTCCAGCGGCGTTCTTGAAGGAATAGCAAGTTTTGATACTGTGAGTTGTTTCAATGAATTGGGTGTAGGAATTACGACAGATGGAATAGGACGCATTTTTGTAACCGCAACAGATTCTGATGGCACGTTCTTGGCTGATGGATTACTCAATCAGTACGATGATACGTTAGGATTCCTTCGATCTGACTACTTAACGCCTCGAAGAATTTCTGAACCTTTTATTTCTCCATCAAAACACCAAGTGTATTGTTTTGGTGGCAATAATCATAACAATGTTTATTGCATGGATACTTCCGGGACAGTATTGTGGTTTTTCACCGACAGCGTCGCTTTTACGTATCCTTCATATAAAAAAATATTTATTACCGCAGATTCTGTGTTTGCTGTTGGCAATGGTTACACCGGATTAAATTCTACATCGGGACATCTATGGATGATTATTGCCGATACGTTGGGCAATAGGCATGATACGGTTCAATATGACAAGTACACTTCTGGTGTAAATTCATTATTCTACGCTCAACTTTTGTCAAACTCCCTATTGGCTTATGGATTCAAAAACTCCAACATGAATTCATGCGATATCGGAGTACTGGATCGTTCAGGTCAGCCGGTTTGGGAGAGGAACGTGAACGGTTACTTACAAGATGCGGCGGTAGATACAACAGCTGGACTGTACTATGCTTTATTTAGCCCCACGGCCGTGGCCTCTTCTGTCACACTTTTTCGAATTAATATCATTACTGGAGTGACCCTTGACTCACATATTGTTCAAGTCTCAGCTTCCCTGAGTTCACTTTTGGCGGTTGATTCTGCAGTGGGTGTTTATGTGATCGTTTTGGACAGTTCAAATTATTATCTCAAAGTGTACAGGTATAATATATATGGACTAATTGATTTTCGTGGAACTTATTTCTTTCAAAATCCATATCAATACTTGGTTTCGGCCAAAGTTTTTTCCGATCGAGCATTATACATTACAGGGTATGATTTTGGCCTACCAATGATGCTGGTAAAATTTTCTGCTACCCCTTTAGCAGTGCCAGAGAACAGAGACGTTTCTCTTTTTGAAGTGTATCCGAATCCTTGTGAGCATTATGTAAGAATTAAATTCGCTTCAGGGTTATCGATTAAACAAGTTCATTGTTATGACTTGGTGGGACGAATGATTCTTGATTTTCAACTAGAAGACGATGAATTCACTATTGAAACATCTCAATTCCAGAATGGTATTTATTTGATTGATGTAATAACAATTGATGGGTTGCACTTCACCCAAAAACTAATCATCCAACACCAATGAAAAAACTCATATTCTTTTCTCTGGTTTTTGTAACCACCACTACTTTCGCGCAAACAACAACCGATAGCATTGCAACTCCACTTGGCGAGTTTGTTCTCGTTACAACTGAAGAAATGACAGAGTCAACAGGATACATTGAAGAGACTTCTACTACTGCAGATGGAGGCACCGCAGAGTTTCTTGAAATTAGTTCTGGAGCGAGGTATGCTGCACCAAAAGCAGAAGTTGGATCAATGTTAGTTGTAGAAATGTTACCAAATCCTGCGCATGGAGTTGTTCAATTAAATATTTCTGGAGTGGTCAGCGGTGTGACCATCACAGTGACTGATTTACTTGGACAAATCGTTTATTCAACTACGTTGGCGATTGACGGCGAACGAACAGCATACTTGCCTTCTCAAACATGGGCAAGCGGAACGTATATCGTTTCTGTTTCTTCCAGCCAGAATTTGTTTGCGGAGCGATTAATTGTCCAATAAAGAAGATTGCTATTTGCGGAGAGCACCTTTTTTACTGCACTACAATTCTGATTTCTTTCTCCGTCATACGTCCGTCTTTGTCATTCACTGTAAATTTCCAACGCTCTGTTCCAACCTGATTGCGGAGCGTAATTGTGAAATCAACTTCATAATGTGCTTGTCCTTCCGGAACTGTGAATCGGGTGTGAAGTGAGTCAACATTCGCTCCGTCAAATGCAACTTCAGAATAAACCATTTTCAGGGGATCTGTGCCTGCATCTGTTATTACTCCGACCAGAATAGTTGAACCAGGAGTTGCAGAAATATCGGCGAACGTGTAACCTGAGCCGTTCTTCAAAACAAGAGTTGGAGATTTCGGTTCATCTTTCTTGCAGGAATTGAAAAGTAAAAGCATTCCAACTAATGAAGCGATCGTAAGAAAGGAAATGCTTTTTGTTTTCATGAGGTTTCGTTGTATAAATATACCGAATTTATTTGTGCTGCCCGCGACCCCTAACCCCCGAAGGGGGAACCGCAAACGCGCGTGGGAAGTTCCCCCTTCGGGGGTTAGGGGGCGTGGGGGGCAGATGCTAAAAAAGACTTCCCTGGACCGGACTTTCCTCAACTCGTGCTTGCACTTGCGGCACATTCGGATTCCCTGTTCGGCCATTCACCAATTTAGAAACCGGATGCGCGTCCATCATTGTCTCATCAAAAGGAAGAATCAATTGATTCGTTTTCGCTTCATCTGTTGTCGCTAACCATTCCTGCTCGTGATCTGGCGGAATAATTAATGGCATCCGCAATTTCTGATTGTGAATTTTCGCCATCATGGGATTCGCTTCGGTGGTGATGATCGAAAATGTTCGCAGAAGTTCTCCGGATTCTTTATCGGTCCACTCACTCCAGATTCCTCCAAGAGCAAACGACTCCTGATTCTTCAGATAAATGAAAAATGGAATCTTGTTTTTTCCTTGTGTCTGCCACTCGAAAAAACCATTCACCAACACACAACATTTCTTAGCGCCTGCTGATTCTCGGAATGACGGCTTTTCAAAAATAGTTTCTCCACGGGCATTCAAAGTTTGAGCACGCAACTCATTCGCTTGTTCACGTGATTTCACCCAAGATGGAATCAATCCCCATTGAACAAGATCAATTTTCTTCGGCGAATCAGAACAGATAACCGGAATCTTCGGATACAAAAATCCGGAAACAGAATAGAGAGGTTCTGTTTGTACAGGAAAAAACTCGGCTTGGTACCGTGCTTCAAGAATTTTTTTGTTACGGTTGGATGCGATATTGAAACACATAAATGATGTGCTAATGTGCAAATTAGTTAGTGTGCTGATGAATCGTACTTCAAGTTAGTTAATCGTGAATCAGTGCTCTTCTGCTTGCAAACTAACGGTTTTTCAGCTTGAATGCAATCATGTTGCCGCTAATTTTTGCAAGACACTCGGTGCTGAAATACAATCATGATTTTTCACGTCCAATTGAGCGCGATCAAATACGAAAGAATACTTTCAGAAAAGCAGAATTGTCGTGTATCACTTTTGATTACTGCGAATCGCGTACGCGATTTGTGCCACAAATCCCGCCGTGGCCGCGTGGGTTTAGTTGAGAATCGCCAGACGCCGTGTCCGTGTAAAAAGAGAATAGAACTTG
>CAZBYM010000394.1:0-4247 GCA_964495745.1 uncultured Chryseobacterium sp.
GGAACTGGAGTAACAACAAGATTCAATAACATTGCAGTTAATAAGACCGGAGGAATGACGCGTACTGTTGATGTAACAGCAACGGGCTTCTCCGCAGCAACGGGCTTTCTTACAATTACCATTGGTACGTTCAGATTAAGTTCGGCGGCTGCAGTTACGTGCACCCCTTATGCAGGTGCTTCCACAATTGCTGCTAACGCAAGGTTGTGGTTAAACAGTACGACTTCCACGATGAATCTGAACGGAGTGGTGAGTTTATTTGGTGAATTGAGGATGAGTGCTGGTACTATGAACGTCGGGACTGCTGCGAATCAAGGAATAAGTTCGAATGGAGGTCGACTTGTAATTACGGGCGGTACAATGAATGTTGCAGGTCGTTACGACCGGCCGAACTCCACAATGCTTTCCCGATTTACAATTTCTGCGGGAACTTTAATACTTGCAACAATTGGTTCGACGTCAACAACACTTGCTCCTTTTCATATGGATGTACCGGGTTCGCAGTTCACACAAACTGGTGGAACAATTATTATTCGTCGTGAAGGTGGAACTGGCGCACAAAATTTAGGATTCAATTGTACTGGTGGAAATATTTCTGTGGTAACCGGAGGAACATTACAGATCGGTGATGCATCAACTCCTGTAACGCAAACAATGTTGATTAACACGGTAGCGCCAGTTGGTAATTTTCTAACGAACAGTGCGAACGCAACTGCTCAGCTCCTAACAAATCCGCTTGTTGTCATTCAAAACATCACCTTAACATCGGGGTTCTTCATCGCGTCTAACCTGAATGTGAGTTTAGGAGGAATCTGGAATAATGCGGGAGGAACTTATACTGCAGGTACCAACACAACGAATTTTAATGGTGCAACTGCACAGACAATAACGCGAGCCGCAGGAGCTGAAAATTTCAACCACATCGGTTTCTCCGGAGCCGGAACGAAAACTTTAGGCTCCGCCATTAACTGTCGAAATCTGACTATCAACGCTGGAAGTATAGTATCAGCCGGTGTTGCAGGATTTACCATCAGCATGATAGGTAGCTGGTCAAACGCAGGAACATTCGATGGAGGAACTTCCGGTATCGTGTTGTGTAATGGAACTGTTGCGCAAACTATTGGAGGAACTGCCGTAACTAACTTCAGGCATCTCACGATTCAGAATGCCGCAGGTGTTTCTATTACATCGAATCAGAATCTGTTGGGAACATTATCGCTGAATTCAGGAATGTTCACCACAACGGGTTTTGATTTCACGCTTGTTTCGAACGTGAATGGAACCGGACGCATTGGTGCAATTACCGGAGGTGATATTACCGGCGATATTATTCAACAGCGATACATTTATCAGGGTCCAACCGCATGGCGACAACTTGCAGCACCTGTTGACGGACAAACTTTTCAGTCCTGGAACGATGATATTATCACTGCCGGTTTTCCCGGATCCGATTATCCAAATATGAATGGATGGTTTTCCATTGCGAGTTACAATGAAACTGCGTTAGGATGGAAAGAATATGGATACGTAGCGCCAACGAACATCACCAATCCGATTAATCCGTTGATGGGATATTTTGTTTACGTCGGGCCACTGGCGGTTACGCTTGATGTGAAAGGCATTCCGCGTAAATTCAATCAGACATTCTCATTGACTTATACGCCTTCTGCGGGACCAAGCGAGGACGGATGGAACATGTTATCAAATCCATATCCTTCCGCAATTGATTGGGACGCCGTTGGATTTACAAGAACGAATACAGATCAGGTTTTGTATATCTGGAATCCTGCGATTAATCAATATGCATCGTACGTTGGTGGAATCGGAGTAAACGGAGGAACCGCGTTTGTAGCATCATCACAGGCTTTCTGGGTAAGAGCAATTGCACCTGCGCCTGCCGTTTCAATCACTGAAACTGTAAAGACAGCTCAGGATCCAACTTATTTCCGGAGTATGTTGCAAACTGTTCCGTATTTGTTGAAGTTGAAATTGTCAACTTCCAACGGTGCTGATGAAACAGTTATTCGGTTTAATGGTGCGGGTTCAAATCAGTTCGATATTGGTTATGATGCAATGAAGCTCGCGAGTTCAGATTCTGCTGCACCATATCTCGCAAGTACATTGGATTCAATAACGGATTATTCAATCAATACACTGGCGCCATTAACCGGCGACGTAATTGTTCCGCTGCGTGCAGGTCGTCTCAACAGCGGAACATTTACTATTTCGCGCGATAGTATCAGCGATCTGCCGATGAGTTGTTGCATCATTCTTGAAGATTTGTTAACGGGCAGTATAACACCTTTGCCGCAAGGAGGATCTTACACGTATTTCCATACCGGTGGCGATACTTCAGTTCGCTTCCTTGTGCATTTCAGTCCTGGAATTGAAAAGGGAAGTGTAAGTGGAACGTGTCCGAATTCTCCTGATGCGAAAGCATGGGCGAGTGGAATTGGAAATGGTCCTTGGGATTACACCTGGGAAGACGCAAACTCCAATGTCATTGCACAAAACAATGGTGTTATAGGAACTGACACAATTTTCGGAATTGCTCCAGGAATTTACACTGTTACAGTTGATGGCAATACAGGATTTTGTCCGCAGCGGGTTGATACAATTCATGTAAACGGACAACCATTGCTTACTGCTAATATTGAAATTGTTCAACCTGTTTGTCCGAGTGATCTCAATGGCGAAATTCACTTGACGAATGTTATGGGGCGAACTGGTCCTTACACGTACCAGTGGAGCACAGGTGGAAATGATTCTTCATTACTTGCCATTGGCGCTGGACAGCATGATGTTTATGTAACTGATGTTGCAGGATGCACAGACACGATGAGTGTTGCAGTTACAAGCATTTCACAGTTGCAGGCGATGTTTGTTTTGCCTGACGATACTTTGATTATGCCGAATCCATTGTCTGCACTGAATTATTCGCAGTATTCTTCTTCGTGGTATTGGGATTTTGGAGATCAATCCGGAACAAGTACTGACGCAAATCCATATTATTGGTACGACAGCTCCGGCGTATTTTCAATCATGCTTGTTGCCTACGACAGTTTGTGTTCCGATACATCTTATCAAGTGGTGACTGTTTTGTTTGATGTCGGAATACATCATGCGCAACCGGCAACACCAATTCTTTTGATTAATACTCCTGCAGGTGCAGACATTCTTTCTGAACAATTCAACAATCAGCGAGTTGCGGTTCAGGTGTTGACGATGGAAGGAAAAGTGATTATTAACACCGAGGAAAATGTTCAGGACGGAATTATCCATCTCGATCTTGGTCCTTATACGCAGGGAGTGTATGTCATCACTGTTACATCCGCCAATCAACTTTGGTCAGGAAAGATGATATGGAGTCCGCAACAATAGTTCGGAAATAGTTCAGGAACATCCTTTCGCCATCCAGGCAAACACGCCCAACCAAATCAAACCTTTCACCAAAAAGAAGAGGAAACCAACAACGCCAATTCTTTTCAGCCAGGTTTTGATATTCGCTTTTTGATTTGGATCAGAGGTGTTCACTGCTATTTCACTTTAACGTAAATGTGTTTGATGTTACGTTTTCCAGTTTCGCGTTCGTCAATTTCAAATTTTCCTAAACTCCGGATGAGCGGTAATAATTTTGGAAAACCATAATTTCTGGAATCGAAGTCAGGCTGTTTCTTTAATACGAAATTGCCGAGTTCACCAAGAAATGCCCAACCATTTTCATCGGCAATGTCTCCAACACTTTCCGTGATGAGAGAAACTAATTGCTGATCGACTTTATTGATTGGTGCTTGTTGCGGAACAGTTTTTCGCGGATGTTTTGGATCTGGTTTTGATGAAGTAGTAGTTGAATTCGCTTTGAGAATTTCGAAATATATAAACTTATCACAAGCTGTAATGAACGGTGCGAGAGTTTTCTTTTCGCCGATTCCAATTACTTTCATTCCTGCTTCACGCAAGCGGGTTGCGAGGCGGGTGAAGTCACTATCACTGGACACAATACAAAATCCGTCCACTTTTCCGGAATAAAGAATATCCATTGCATCAATGATCATTGCACTGTCGCTCGAATTTTTTCCAACTGAATAGCTGTATTGCTGAATTGGCGTAATTGCATTTTCAAGCAACACATTTTTCCATCCAGAAACATGTGGCTTCGTCCAGTCGGCATAAATGCGTTTGAATGTTGGCGTTCCGTACTTCGCAATTTCTTCAAACATTGCTTTAACATTCGCGCTGGGAACGTT
>CAZBYM010000395.1:0-4239 GCA_964495745.1 uncultured Chryseobacterium sp.
TTAGTCAAAGGATTGATTGGACTGGTTCGACTGCTCAATGATTTGCAGATATTCAGTTGGTGTTAGATCAAGGAAGTAATAACTCACTGGATTGATCTTATTTCCATTTCTGATTACTTCATAATGCACGTGCATTCCACTGGACGTTCCTGTACTTCCAACTTGCCCAATAACCTCGCCACGTTTTACTTCCTGTCCAGGAACAACAAGAATTTTGCTCATGTGTCCATACAACGTTTCGTAACCGAAACCGTGATTGATAACCACGTGATTTCCGTAACCGGACGCTTCTGCATCAGCGCGTTCAACAATTCCATCGCCGGTTGCATAAATTGGTGTACCAAGTGCAGCGTTAAAATCCATTCCGGTATGCATTTTCGAAATCTTGTAAATCGGATGCGTGCGATATCCAAATCCGGAAGGAACACCTTTCAGATCTTTTACTGAAATTGGCATGATCGCCGGAATAGCACGCAAAAGTTTTTCCTTATTCTCCGCGAGTTTAATCACTTCGTCATACGATTTCGATTGGATATACATTTGCTTCGCAAGCTGATCCAATTTTTGCGTAGTTGAAGTCATCAACTGCGAGTGCGTAAAACCTTGTAAATCTTTATAACGATCCGCTCCACCAAAACCGGATCTTCTGATTTCATCAGGAATTGAATCAGTTTCAAAAATTGCCCGGTAAATATTGTCGTCACGATCTTCAAGATCATTTAATACAAGAGCAAGATTACTCATCCGTTTATTCAAAAGATCGTACTGAATTTGCATTTTCTCCAATTCCCGGCGCAACTGCTTCTCCTTTGGAGAATCGAAATAACGAAAGGCAATTACAACAGAAATCACACCAATCACAGACGCAGTTCCCAAAAAGGAGATGGTCCGGAAAAATCGGGTACGAAACGGTACAACCGCCTTCTCGTAAGAAAGAGTTTTTGTATTGTATTTGTACCTGATTTTAGACATAATTGGAATACTGCGAAGTGTACCATCCAACGGCACGTGAAATTACCAAAATCACCTAACTTTGCAATCCTTCCATTTTGTTAAAATATGATGGAAAAACACCTTTTATGAACGCAAACGAGATACGCAGAACATTTTTGGAATTTTTCAAGTCAAAAGGACATGAAATCGTTGCTTCAGCTCCAATGGTAGTGAAGAATGATCCGACGTTGATGTTCATCAATTCCGGAATGGCTCCGTTCAAAGATTGGTTCCTTGGTAATTCTCCAGCAAAATGGCCTCGTGTTGCAGATACACAAAAGTGTTTGCGCGTTTCTGGAAAACATAACGACCTCGAAGAAGTTGGAGTTGATACGTATCACCACACGATGTTCGAAATGTTGGGCAACTGGAGCTTTGGTGATTACTTTAAGAAAGAAGCGATTGCGTGGAGTTGGGAATTGCTCACTGAAGTTTACAAGCTCGACAAGAGTCGTTTGTATGTAACAGTTTTCGAAGGCAACGCAGATGAGAAACTTGCGTTCGATCAGGAAGCGTATGACGAATGGTTGAAGTATGTAGATCCTTCTCACATCTTGAAAGGAAATAAGAAAGATAATTTCTGGGAGATGGGCGATACAGGTCCTTGTGGTCCTTGTACAGAAATTCATTTTGATTCGCGATCAGATGCCGAACGAAAAGCAGTTGATGGATCAAAATATGTGAATGCAGATCATCCGCAGGTGATTGAAATCTGGAACAACGTGTTCATGGAGTTTCAACGCAAGGCAGATGGTTCGTTGGAGAAACTTCCAGCACAGCACGTTGATACAGGAATGGGTTTCGAGCGACTTGTCCGCGTAATGCAAGGAAAGCAATCGAATTACGACACGGATATTTTCATGCCGTTGATTAACACGATTGAAAAACTCACGAATACAAAATACGGCGGAACAGATTCCAAACAAGATATTGCAACGCGTGTTTTGTCGGATCACATTCGTACGATTTCATTTGCAATTGCAGATGGACAACTTCCTTCGAACACCGGCGCCGGTTATGTCATCAGAAGAATTCTTCGTCGTGCGGCGAGATATTATTATTCGTTCCTGAATACGAAAGAACCTTTGTTGTGCAGAATGGTAGAGACGCTTGCAAAAGAGATGGGCGAGTTTTTTCCGGAGTTACGCAAACAACAAGCGTTGATTACACAGGTAATTGAAGAGGAGGAGAAATCCTTCTTGCGGACTTTGGGTAACGGCATTCGCAAATTCGAAGAACACTTTGTAACACCAAGTCATAACTCCGAATTGAAAGTTGTTGGAAATAAAATTCCCGGATTCTTTGCATTCGAACTTTTCGACACATTCGGATTCCCTATCGATCTCACCCAACTGTTAGCTCGAGAACATAATTTAGTTGTAGAAATTGATGGGCCTGATGGATTCACAGCTTGGATGCAAAAACAAAAAGATCGTTCACGCGCTGCAACTGCAATCGACACCGACGATTGGGTTGAATTGAAAAAATCTGATTCCACTTTCGTTGGATACGAGAAAACAGAATGCGATGCGAACATCATTCGCTACAGAAGAATCAAAGCGAAAGGAAAAGAATCGTACCAGCTTGTTTTGGATACAACACCGTTCTATGCCGAAAGCGGCGGACAAGTTGGAGACACTGGAATTTTGGATTCTGTAAATGATGCTGTTTCCGTTCTCGACACGAAAAAGGAAAATGGTGTAATTGTTCACTTCGTGGAAAAACTCCCTGAAGATGTGAACAAAACATTCCGCGCTATTGTCGATGTGAAGAAACGCAGAAACACAGAAGGACATCACAGTGCAACCCACCTACTCCATGCAGCTTTACGAAAAGTAATTGGCACGCATGTAGAACAAAAAGGTTCGTTGGTGAATGATGAATATTTGCGTTTCGACTTTTCTCATTTCCAAAAAGTGAGTGAAGATGAATTAGCGGAGATTGAAAAAATTGTGAACGAGAAAATTCGCGAGAATGTTCCTGCGAACATCCGCGAGATGGCCATTGACGATGCAAAGAAAACCGGAGCTATGGCATTGTTCGGAGAGAAATACGGTGATGTTGTTCGCGTAGTAACATTTGATGAAAAATATTCGAATGAACTTTGCGGAGGCACACACGTGAAAGCGAGCGGACAAATTGGTTTGTTCAAGATAATTTCTGAGGGAGCAATCGCTGCTGGAATTCGTCGTATAGAAGCAATTAGCGGAGAACGTGCTGAGCGATTTGTAAATGAGCAGCAGCATCTTGTATCGGAATTGAAAAATGTTTTGAAGAATCCGAAAGATGTAGTGAAATCGGTTCAGCAATTGGTTGATGATAAAAATGCATTGGAGAAACAAGTTGAGTCACTTGTTCGTGAGAAAGGAAAATTGATCCGTGCAGAACTTGCAACGAAAGCGAAAAATGTAAACGGAATTAATTTCATTTCCGAAAAAATTGAATTGAATTCTGCTGACGCAATAAAAGAACTCGCTTACGCTTTGCGCGAACAGATCGACAGTTTGTTTCTGGTGATTGGCGCTGAAGTGAATGGAAAAGCATCGTTGACGTTGATGTTGTCTGACAATCTCGTGAAAGAGAAGAACATGGATGCGAGTAAGATTATTCGCGAGCTCGCAAAAGAGATTCAAGGTGGCGGTGGAGGTCAGGCGTTTTACGCAACGAGTGGTGGAACAAATTCTGCGGGGATTGAGAAGGCGTTGATTAGGGCGAAGGAGTTTATTCAATAAACATTTAAACCGCAAGGGCGCAAAGAGCGCAAGGAATCGCACCGTTGCTTCTTCGCGGCCAATTATTTTCAAATGGTTGAAACTGTCCGGCTCAGAATTGTTCCACTTACACTTGAACAATTGCGCTTGTATTTGCTCGAAGATTTTTCATTTGAGAATGAAATGGGCCTGGAACATTATCCACGATTGGTTCCACCTCCACTTCGTGTTGCTATTGAAGAAAGAACCATTCCAAATCTGATCTCTTTTCCTGAGCACCATTTGTACTACACACATTGGAACGTTATCGATAAGATAATAAACACAACCGTTGCCGGAATTATTTTCAAAGGTCCGCCCAATGAAGAAGGTATAGTTGAAATTGGCTACGGAACACTTTCAGATTTTACAGGCAAGAAATACATGCAGGAAACCGTTCGGGCGATGTGCGAATGGTTGTTCTTGCAAGAGAATGTAAAAAAAGTAACGGCAGATACAGCTCCGGATAATCTGGCTTCACAGAAAATTTTGCTCA
>CAZBYM010000396.1:0-4221 GCA_964495745.1 uncultured Chryseobacterium sp.
CTCGCCACCCAGATAAATCAACTTAATCAACCCTGCGTTTAATGCTTTGTCATATTTGTTGTTTGTCCATCGACGATAAAATGCAACGCGGTTCAATCCTTCGTACGCGGTTTTGTCTCCCAGTTTTTTTGCAAGAAATGAACCTTGTCCACTTGCGTCAATCAAAAACCGAGAGACAAATATTTTTTCATTTCCTTCGTGGTCAATAACAGTTGTTCGAACTTCATCCGGATTGCTGCGATCAATATCTTTCACTATGTGTTGCTCAAGAACTTCAGCGCCAAGTTTTATTGAATGATCAAGAAGTACTTTGTCAAACGGTGCGCGTGCAGTGTGAAAAATATTTCCTGCTCCGTCTTTTAATATTCGTTCGAAACACCAAACGGATTGGCGCAATCCATCCTTGTCAACGAAATTTATTCCTGGTTTGCGGGTAGCAATTTTAGCAACGTCATCAAGCACACCCATTGCACGCAGATGGTAGAAACAAAATGGAATTAAAGATTCTCCAACGTGTTCTCTTGGAAATTTTTCCTTTTCGAAAACAACTACACTATGACCTTTCTGGCGCAAGTAAGTTGCTGCTGTGGATCCACCCGGACCTCCTCCAATAATTGCGACGTCGTATTTTATCGAATTCATTGCGGAAAGATACAAAATCGAGTTGCGCAATTGTTGTAACTTAGTTCTACAAACAAGACGAGTTGAAAGGACTGGCCGTAGGAATTCTGATTGTTAGCCTCATCGATGTAACGTCTGTGCGTTTGTCGGCACAGCTTTCCGTGAATTCTACTCTGACAGCACAACAATTAGTAGATGAAGTGCTTCTTGGGCCAGGTGTGGTGGCATTTAACATACAATACACTGGTCATGCACAGGCAATCGGCTACTTTAATGGAACCAATTCAAACATCGGATTGGATAGCGGAATTATTCTTACGTCTGGAATAATCGCTGGGGCAGTAGGACCAAATAACAGTACACAATTTACCGGGATCAATCTTACTCCTGGAAATTCAATACTTGATTCAATTGCTCAACAACCCACGCTCGATGCAGCAGTGCTTGAATTTGATTTCATTCCTTCTTCCGACACAGTGAAGTTCCGATATGTTTTCGCTAGTGAAGAATACTATGAAGGAGTTTGTACGCCTTATAATGACATTTTCGCTTTTCTCATAAGCGGACCAAGTATCGCAGGTGTACAGAACATTGCTTTGATTCCAAATACTAATCTGCCCGTTACAATAAGTTCGGTGAATGAAGGAATTATTGGGCAAGCTATTTACTCGCCCGATTCGACTTATCCTTGGTGCCATCTGAATTATACACCATACTATTTAGATAACACTTCACCTCCTGGAACATCCGTACAATATGACGGTTTTACGGTGGTTTTGACTGCTTTAGCTGCAGTTGTGCCTTGTCAAACATATCATATCCGTCTTGCAATTGCAGATGGCGGTAATGATGATACTTGGGACTCTGGAGTGTTTATCGAAGCAGGAAGTTTCAATAGCCATTACATTTCTATTACTGGCAACCCTATTCTTCGTGGTGCGACAGTGGACTCGGCAGGTATGGAAGGTTGCGCAAGTATAGAATTGGTTTTCCGACGATACGACTCTATTTCTTCACCGCGAACTTTGGCCTACACAATTTCCGGGACGGCAGTCAATGGTGTAGATTATACTTTGAGTGCAACCAACATTTATTTTGCTCCTGGTGAAGACTCATGCCAACTTATTATTACTCCAATACTCGACGCGCTTACTGAGTCTATGGAAGATGTCAAAATCCAACTTGTACCTGATTTTATCGTTTGCAATGGTTGGGATACTGCCTCTGTTACAATCTACATTGTCGACAGCCCACCCATTAGTGTTTACATCACTGAAGATTTAGGCGATTGCTTACTCGGCTCACTCACAGCTACAGCTCATGCTTCGGGCGGTGCGTTGGGTAGTAATTTCATTTACAATTGGAGTCCTTCTGGCGGGTCAGATTCAACGGAGTGGATTCCATTTACGCCGATGACTTATACTGTTACGGTTACTGATTCGTGCGGAACACAATCGGCACAAATGATTTATGTGCCGACGGATACTTGTGATTTCTATCTCCCGAATATCATTACACCGGATGGCAATGGAATAAATGATTTCTTCGTGATCCCTGATGAATACATCACCAGCGGCACCAGATTGGAAATTTTTAACCGATGGGGAAATATTATTTTTCTGTCACAGCGATATGATAACAACTGGAACGCCGATGGTATTGTAGATGGAACATATTATTATCACGCGACATTCTTCAATGGCAGAACAAAAACCGGATTCTTCTCAATCGTCCGAAAATAAAAATCCCGACGTTTACTACTTCGCCGGGATCAAGAAATTAGGAGCTCAGTTTACTATTCAGCGAGCACCGTCAAATTATTTTTGTGCACTTCAGCAACACCGCCGGTGATTTCAAAATAATGTGTTTGTTGTTGTGTATCCACAATCTTTATTTTCCCCTTTTTCAAAGTTGAAATCATTGAAGCGTGTTTATTCATAACACCAAATCTTCCTTCAGCTCCGGGAAGAACAGCAGATTTGATTTCTCCGCTGTACACTTTTTTATCCGGTGTAATTATATCTAAATGCATTTTACTACGAGTTAATTGATTCAGAATAATGGCAGTTTGTCATACTGAGCGGAGCCGAAGTATGACGTTTATTGCGCTTCAGCTAAAATCTTCTTTCCTTTTTCAATCGCATCTTCAATTGTTCCAACAAGGTTGAATGCTGCTTCAGGATATTGGTCAACTTCACCTTCCATGATCATGTTGAATCCTTTAATCGTTTCTTCGATACCAACAAAAACACCTTTCAATCCGGTGAATTGTTCAGCAACGTGAAACGGCTGAGAAAGGAATCGTTGAACGCGACGTGCACGGTGAACTACAAGTTTGTCTTCTTCGGAAAGTTCATCCATTCCAAGGATCGCAATAATATCCTGCAATTCTTTGTAACGCTGAAGAATCATTTTCACACGTTGTGCGCAACCATAATGTTCTTCCCCAACAACAGCAACTGTCAAAATTCTTGAAGTTGAATCCAAAGGATCTACTGCTGGATAAATTCCAAGCTCAGCAATCTTACGACTCAATACCGTCGTAGCGTCAAGGTGAGTGAAAGTTGTCGCCGGCGCAGGATCTGTCAAGTCATCTGCAGGTACATAAACTGCTTGTACAGATGTAATAGATCCACGCTTTGTAGAAGTGATTCGTTCTTGCATCACACCCATTTCTGTGGCAAGCGTTGGTTGATATCCTACTGCAGAAGGCATACGTCCCAAAAGGGCCGATACCTCTGAACCTGCTTGTGTGAAACGGAAAATGTTGTCGATAAAGAATAGAATGTCTTTTCCTCCACCTGATGCTCCAGCATCTCCATCACGGAAATATTCTGCAAGCGTAAGTCCGGAAAGAGCAACTCGTGCACGTGCTCCAGGAGGCTCATTCATTTGGCCGAAGATGAAAGTTGCCTGAGAATCTTTTAATTTATTCAGGTCAACAGTTTTCAAATCCCAACCACCTTTGTGTAGCGACTCATTGAATGCATCGCCATATTTTACAATTCCTGATTCGATCATTTCTCTAAGAAGATCATTCCCTTCACGTGTGCGTTCACCAACTCCTGCAAACACAGAGTATCCGTCGTAACCTTTTGCAATATTGTTGATCAACTCCTGAATCAATACAGTCTTTCCAACCCCCGCTCCGCCGAACAAACCAATTTTTCCACCCTTAGCGTATGGCTCGATCAGATCGATTACTTTGATTCCGGTGAACAGAATTTCCGAGGCAGTTGAAAGATCTTCGAATCTTGGTGGCTGACGATGAATCACGTATCCACCCTCATTGCTAACTGGCTCAAGTCCGTCAATCGCCTCTCCAACTACATTGAAAAGTCGTCCACGAATTTTATCGCCAATAGGCATACGAATCGGAGAGCCTGTAGCAATTACTTCCATGCCTCGTGACATTCCATCCGTTGAATCCATTGCGATCGTGCGGACGGTGTCTTCACCAATGTGTTGTTGGCATTCCAGAATTACCTTTTGTCCATCTGCACGCATTACAACTAACGCGTCAAGAATGTTAGGAAGTTGTCCAGAATGATCGGAGAAACTCACGTCAATTACTGGACCGATTACTTGAGAAATTTTACC
>CAZBYM010000397.1:0-4216 GCA_964495745.1 uncultured Chryseobacterium sp.
GTTGGCTGCAATATCCCGATCAAACCCAAAGTCGTCGAGAAGTGTTTTCATCAACAATTGGTTCAAGGCAATGTCTTCTACTACCAGTACTTTGATGTGTTTGATATCCTCATCCAAATGAATTGGTGCTTCTTCGGATTCAATTTCTCCGACTGACTTTTGGAAATCCAATATGAAACTAAAGGTTGAACCCACACCTAGTTCGCTCTTTACGTCAATACTTCCACCCTGTGATTCTACCAATTGTTTAACGATTGCTAATCCCAGGCCCGTGCCACCATATAGTCGGGAGGTTCCGCTGGACGCCTGTTGAAAGTCTTCAAATATTTTGTGAATTTTTTCTGCAGATATTCCAATGCCGGTATCAGCGACAGCAAATTCTATGGTTGTTTTGTTTTCATCCTGACTGAGCATTTTTACTGCAATCGTAATTTGGCCGGAAGAAGTGAACTTTACAGCATTACTGACAAGATTCAAAATAATCTGATGCAAACGAACCGGATCTCCTATAATGACATCGGGAATTGTTGGATCATAAACTTTAATGAGCTCTAAGTTTTTCTCCTGAATTTTTGTTTCAAATAAATGCAACATTGCCGCCAATGAAGCTGAAAGTTTGAAAGGAGTTTGTTCGAAGGTCATTTTTCCTGAATCTACCTTGGCAAGATCCAGGATATCATTGATCAGTACTATCAACGCATCACCACTAATTTTGATTGCGTTCAGGTATTCCATTTGTTTGACAGAGAGCTCTGTCTTGAGCAATACTTTTGTAAATCCAATAATGGCATTCATCGGAGTCCGGATTTCGTGACTCATGTTTGACAGGAACTGTTGTTTGGCTTTCACGGCGCCTTCTGCAATTTGTGTGGCGCTTTCTGCTTTTAGTTTGGCTTCTTCTGCAATTGCAGTAGCTAATTCCGCAAATACTTTGGCTTCGGTTAATTCCGTTGCAACTCTTTTCTGTTCTGTAATATCTCTCGCTACAACTACAACTCCTATTACTTTATTTTGTTCATCCGTGTACGTTGAACCGTTAAAGAGTACATCAGTTAATTTGTGATCACGTATTGTTAAGGGATAGTCGGAGACAAATCCCTTTTCAAAAACTTCTTCGTATCCAATGCGTGCTTTGTTTGGTTCCGTGAAATATTCAAAAAAATCCGAACCAATCAGTTGTTCGCGGGATTTGCCTGTTACTTGTACAGTAGCATTATTGATGTCCGTGATTTTTCCTGCGGAACTAATTGTAAACATTGGATCGCGGCTCGCTTCAATAAGACTTCGCGCGTAATTCGCAATGATGAGTTCAGCTGCTCGTTTTTGTTTTTCATCATTTTGAAATGCCAGCTCTTTATTGGCAACGACTAATTCATCAGCTCGCTTTCCCTTCTCGACATTTTGAAAAGCCAATTCCTTATTCGCGATGACCAACTCGCCAGCCCTCTTCTCCTTCTCATCATTTTGAAATGCGAGTTCTTTGTTTGCCACGACTAGCTCTTCGGCTCGATTTTCTTTCTCTTTATTTTGAAATGCCAGTTCCTTATTGGCGATAATCAGCTCATCAGCTCTTTTTTCTTTCTCTTTGCTTTGAAATTCAAGTTCTTTATTAGCGATAATCAACTCATCTGCTCTCTTCTCTTTCTCATCATTTTGAAATGCAAGTTCTTTATTGGCGATTGCTAATTCGTTAGCGCGTTTTTCTTTCTCTTTGTTTTGAAAAATAAGTTCTTTGTTTGCGACGATTAATTCAGCCGCCCTTTTTTCCTTTTCATTATTCTGAAAAAGAAGTTCCTTATTGGCAATCACTAATTCAGCCGCGCGTTTTACCTTCTCTTTGTCCTGAAGAGCAAGTTCTTTGTTGGCGCTGGCCAAATTTTCAGACTTTTTCTTTTTCCCCATTTTGCATTGAGTCTTTTACCGGCACCTGATTACCAATTTCTTCTATCGGACTTCTTCTTTTGTCTTTCAATTGCTTAAAGTGAGACGGAGTTAGTCCGGTCATTTTCTTGAATTGATTCGACAAGTGAGCCACGCTGCTATAATTCATTTTGTAAGCGATTTCTGTGATGTTGAGTTCGCCGTAAATGATCAACTCCTTTATTCTTTCAATCTTGTGAGCGATAACAAATTGCTCAATTGTAGTGCCTTGCACTTCTGAAAATAAGTTTGCGAGATACGTGTAGTCGTGGTTTAGTTTCGCACTTAAATAATCTGAAAAATTTACTTTGATGGATTCCTGCGTATGATGAACCATTTCAACAATTGCATTTTTTATTTTCTCAATCAGAACTGCACGTTTATCGTCCATCAATTCCAATCCCGCAGCTAAGAGCGATTGGCGTATTTGATCCCGCTCCTCCAGCGTAATGTTTTCCATTATATCTACTTCACCTAAATCCACCACGACGAAGTGAAGCCCAAGCGACCTGAGCGTTTCTTTTACTGCAGTTTTGCAGCGTTCACTGACCATGTATTTAATAAAGAGTTTCAATCCGTTATTTTTGGACTAGGAGTGGACATAAAGGTTTGTATTAGAAAGCCAAAAGGACTTACACAACATCGTGTAAGAGTTACATAATTCACACATTGCGTTCATTTCAGCGCAAAAAGGAGGGAAAGTACAGGGGGAATTTCACTTTTAGTGCAACTAAGGAATGGTTGCTGGTGTAGAGGACCTGATGCTGTAAGGTAGTCAATTTGGAGATAGGAAGTGGCTTTCAAGACTAAGAACCCTGAAAAGGTTATAGCCTTTTGAGGGTACCCACCCTCGCACACCTTCTCCGACCTTCTCCAACCTTTTGTAGGTTATAACCTTTTGGAGGGTAGTGTCTAAAAAAAAGCGAACCTCCAATTCAGGATGATTCGCTTGCAATGAACATTAATGGTCGTGTTATTTCGGCAGCCCCATCGCACTCGCCTCATGAATAATCATGTACTCATTCTTACTTACATCACCGGTTGCTGCTTCAAGAAAAGCAGTGATTTTCTCAAGTGATTCTGCTTCCCAAACACAGGTTCCGTGATCCATTGATTCGTTTGCAAGAACAACGTGAACTTTTATTCCTTCGGGAAGATTTGGTAATGCTTTCTGTGCGCGTCCCCAGAATTCTGTAGGATTGGAAATGGTGTGGTTAACTCTGAATTTCATAAAATTGATTTTTAGGTGGTTTGCTGGATACTATTTTCTTCAGCCAAGATAGCTTAGTGTTGTCCTGAGCAGCTACCCAATTCATGTGATTTCGGATGAATCCATAACTTTACTTCAAAATGTCGGAACCTACACGTCTCAATAAATTCATCGCCGAAAGCGGAATGTGCTCGCGTCGAGAAGCCGATCGTTTTATTGTACAGGGAAATGTAAAGATCAACGGAAAGCGAGCAAAGATTGGCGATCAGGTTTATCCGGGTGACGTTGTTCATGTGAATGGTAACGCGCTCGAACCAATGGAAGCGACGCAACACATTTATCTTGCGCTCAACAAACCGGTTGGCGTGACAAGCACGACCGAATTAAGTGACCGATCCAACATAGTTGATTTTGTGAATCACAGCCGTCGTGTGTTTCCGATTGGAAGATTAGACAAAGATTCACAAGGATTGATTTTCATGACGAGCGATGGAGATATCGTCAACAAAATTCTTCGTGCATCGAATAATCATGAGAAAGAATATCTCGTGACCGTTAACAAACCAATCACTGAAGAATTTCTCCAGGGCATGAGTGCGGGAGTTCCTATTCTCGGACAACGTACGAAGAAATGTGTGATCAAAAAGGAAACGGCACTGATTTTCAGAATTATTCTCGTACAAGGATTGAACAGACAAATTCGCAGGATGTGCGAACACTTTGGATATGAAGTTGTGAAGTTGGAGCGTGTGCGAATCATGAATGTTACACTAAAAGGATTGCCTCAAGGCGATTGGCGTGATCTTACGCAAGAAGAATTGAATGGAATTTTCAAGATGATTGAGAAAGCGGAAGACAGTGGGACGAAAACTCCGCAGAACAAGCCGAAGAGATGGAAGGGGAGAGCGCAGAAGAGTAGTAGTGTAAAACCACGACGGAGTCGCTAGCGCTCAACAATTACTACCACGGCGTTACGGCGTACACGGCGACATCGCGCAAGAATACAGCAGACAAAACTTAATGTAATGTTGGTTGGCATATTACTGAAAAATGGTTGGTAAAAAGCGCTGAAACACTTGCTAGCAT
>CAZBYM010000398.1:0-4213 GCA_964495745.1 uncultured Chryseobacterium sp.
TAAAGAGAAATATTTTTGGGGAAGAAGAGTTGTGCAACGGCTACTGCTGTTATGCCTTCGTGCTTTAATTCTCATTGGTCGCTGTGTTTAATAATTTGTCTCGAAGGTCTGCAAGTGTTTGTCCACTTAATGTTTTCCAAGAAGTCCAACCGTTAACTGTTTTTCTGTCACTGCCTGCGTCTTGAATACCTGCTAAAGCCGCATAACTTGGAGCACTAAAAGTTTGTCCTAAAACTTCAAGTGAACCATCGTCTAAAATTAGCGCTTCATATTTTTTCTGTTGTCCGTTGCGTGGCTTGTAAGTCATTTGCAATTTGTCAGAAACTTTTAACAGGTTTGCGGAAATAAGGTCTATAAGTTCAACTTCGTATTGAGCAATTTCTGTATTTGCTTTTGGTGGTTTGCTTTCTTCTTCCGTGTCAAGAGCAGGTTTAAACTCTTCGGGGAATTCAAAAACAATATTTGAAGTATTGTTCAGTTCAACGAACTTGCTTACAATCCATAATTTTACTTTATGTCGTTGTTGACGCGCCCAATCTTTTAGGTCGTTAGGAATACTGTCAATTGGAATACCAATTATTGGATCTTCTTGCAAAATGTCCCGTATAACTTTGCGCACATTTACTGATGAAATACCAAGATTTGTAAATTTCTCTTTCGTGTATTCATCTTTTTCATACATGTCAGCAGAAATGTCTTCGAGTTTCTGTTTGGTGGTCAGCTGGAGTGAAGCAACAATTTGTTTTGAAACTTGCTTTGCAATATGATTCCAAACATCATGATGTCCTAATTCCGCTTCAACTACATACCACTTTTTTTGCCCCAAGTCGATTGCAAACCCGTCTGGAATTGTCCCTGCACCGTCTGCCGTTTTTATCAAAGTCTTTGGTAAATAGAAAGAGTCGGGTCCGAATAAATATTCGTAATTATCAACCACTACTTTTTCAAGTTCCGCTTCGTTGTCGAACGGTGATTTGATAAATTTTATGTCTTTAAATATTAGCATATTTCTGTCTGTTCGTTAATTGTTGTCGGTCGTCCAAGCATGAGGCATAACGTTTTGCGGATTGGCGACGTGCGCTTTTCCTTCTAATAAATATACGTGAAAAGCGCGTGGTGCCAATGCGCTGTTATGTGCCGTTTTTAATGTCCATGATGTTCTGTCAGACCGATTCTGTAAATGCAATTTCCATTTATCAATGTGTCTTTATTATCATCATAAGCATAGTCCCTTTCGACTTTCGCATTCCAGAGAAGAGTATGAGAAATGTACAAACCATTGTCTCCTCCTTCACTTCTAATTTCGATGCTGATTTTCTTGTTCTTGCAAATTCCAAATGAATTTATTTCATAGTTACTGAAAGTGTGAAATAAACTATCAAGTTCGCTTTTCAAGTTGTCCGGCACATTTGCAATGTTATACCGATCATTTCCTTGGAAGAAATTGTAACAGTCGTCGTCCGCAAGGTATGTAGAGTCCGATAGCCCTTGTCCTCGAATTAAAGTCGCAGTATTTTTACTATGTCTATATTCGATTATCGTGTCGATATTCAGTGCAAGAAATGTCTTCAAATTCTCATACTTATCGATGTCTTGAATAATATTTTGATCAAAATGAACGCTCTTCATTTTGTCTTGTTTTTGTTGATCGGTCGCAGGGTTCGGCAAACAGGAATTTAATGCTACAGCCATGATAAAGACAATTAATTGCTTGATCATTATAACTTGTTGCTTACTTGTTCCCAAATGGCACATAACATATATATTGCCGCCACATCATTTCGGCTAACGCCCAAATTCGGGTCGCTTGCCGCTACTGAGTAGCGCATATTTTTTTCTCACTTGCCCGTCTGAAATCCTAAACCCTCAACCCAACAATCAACATATCATCCACCTGCTCCAACGATCCTCTCCAACTTTCGATGGTTTGATCGAGGATACGTTCCTGAGCACGCATCTCGTGATCCTGGATTGACAACAACATTACTTTCAGTTGCGTGAGTTTGAATTTTTTTGCTTGTGGACCACCAAACTGATCGGCGTAACCATCTGAGAAAAGATAAAGTGTATCGCCCGGCTGAAGTTTCAACGATTGCGTGTTGTACTTCTTGCCTTTTTCTTCGGCATAACCGCCAATGGAAATTTTATCGGGCTTAAACTCCTGGAACATCTTCCCGCGGAAATGATACATCGGATTAAACGCTCCTGCATAATGAACTTCCATGTTGCCCGGCTCGTAAGCGATCAAGGCAATGTCTACTCCGTCGCGTACGCGCACATCGTCTATCGTGTGACGCATCTTGTCGCTCATAAGAATATTTAATTTGTCGAGCACAATCGCCGGCGTTTCAAATTCACTTCCTTCGATAGCACGTGCGAGCATATCGTTCGTGACTATACTCATGAATGCGCCCGGCACTCCATGACCCGTGCAATCTACAGCAGCAATCCACAAACGTTTTACTCCGTTGCGTTCAACGCTCTTGAAGAAATAGAAATCTCCGCTTACAATATCTTTTGGTTTGTAGAGAATGAATGAATCCTGAAGAACTTTTTTCATTTCACTTCCCGGCAAGAGCATCGCATCCTGCAAGCGTTTCGCATAACGGATACTGTCTGTAACTTCTCTGTTCTTCTCTGCGAGTTCTTCGTTCTTCAATGCGAGTTCTTGTGTGCGCTCTTCTACTTTCAGCTCGAGAACTTTTTTCTGCTTCTTCAACTGACGTGTTCTCATCTGATCGAAACCGTAAATACAGAAAACGATGAAGAGCGTCATCAATCCGTAAAACGTAAACGTATGCCAGAATGGAGGCTTGACATAGAACGTATATTTCAACGGATCTTTATTCCACAAGCCATCGTTGTTGCAGGCTTTCACCATGAACACATAATCGCCGGGAGGAAGATTTGTATACACCGCCTCATTCATTTTCATTGGCAATGGCGACCAGTCTTTGTCGAATCCTTCAAGCTTGTACAAGTAGCGAACTTTATCAGGACTCGTCAAACAAACTCCATTGAAAACAAACGTGATGTGATTCTGATCGTACGTGAATTTTCCTTCTTCCGGAAATTCTGCATCCTGCATGAAAATTCTCAATCCAACAATATTCGTTAATGGCTCTGTTGCATTAGGAAGATTTTCACTTGGATCAAAACACACAGCGCCCATAATGGTGCCGTACCATATTTTTCCATCGGCATCCATGCTCACCGCGTTTGGATTTACTTCGACTCCGAGAAATCCGTCGTTCTTTCCGTAATGCGTAAACGTGCTATCCTTCGGATTAAAACGATCAAGACCACGACCTGTTCCAATCCAGATGTTGTTGTCTTTATCGGCCATCAACGCGTAAGGCGATTCCGTTGTCATTCCATCTTTCGTGGTGTAATTGCGGAAAGTTCTTCCATCGTACTTGTACAATCCACCGCCGTAAGCCCCAAACCAAATGTTATTGTCTTTGTCTTCATTGATGCTAAGAATAAAACGATGAATGATTCCGTTCTTCTCATCGAATCGTGTAAATGATTTTCCATCGAACACCGACAAATATCCACCGAGCGCACCGAACCACATATTCCCTTTGCTGTCGCGGAAAATTCTGTAGACGTTGTTTCCTCCGAGTCCATCGTCCGTTGTGAAATTTCGAAACGTCTGCGACACTGGATCAAATCGAGATGCACCTTCTTTTGTTCCAACCCAGATGTTTCCCTTTGTATCACCATTGATCGCGTACACAACATCTCCTGCGAGTCCGTCCGCCGTTGTGTAGGTTTGAAATGTTGTTGCTCCCGGATCAAGTTTGCTTATTCCGCCAAACCCTGTTCCCACCCATAACGTTCCGTCATTTGCTTCATGCAAAGCGAGAATAACATTGCTGCCCAATCCGTCGGCAACAGTGTAATTCGTTGTCGTGAAACGTCGGTCATTCGAACCGGGTGTTGTAAAGAAATGTAATCGTGATAAACCTTCATTCGTTCCCAACCACACATCTCCATTTTTTGCTGCACACGTTGCCCACACAATATCATTCTTCAATCCGTCCTGCCGATCATACAACGTGAATCGTTCTCCGCGGTATTTATTCAATCCAACATCAGTTCCCAACCATATATTTCCTTCACGATCTTCCAGAATTGCTTTCACATTAAAATAATTCAATCCTTGTCGCGTATTGTAGTTGCGCACAATTGCTTTGTCCAGCGCAAGTGT
>CAZBYM010000399.1:0-4211 GCA_964495745.1 uncultured Chryseobacterium sp.
ATATTGGCGGATTGCAATTCATGAATGTTTACGAGCAGGATTATTCCGAGGATCGTAAGTATTATTTCTACCGAATGGAAAAGAAAAGAGAAGACCGCATCAAGTTCAAAGCGGTAACTGATAACATCACGGAAGAATTCGCTACGGCAGAAGAACTAAAAGCTTTTTTTAAGAAGCACATGGAAACAAGTTTCTTCTACAACAAAGACGACGAAAAAACTTTCTATAAAGAAGACTAACGAAAAAGTGGCAGTCGGCAGTGGCAGTAAACTGTACTCAGTGACTGCTACTGCCGACTGCTACTTATTTATTTCCCGTTGTAATTCGTCATCGTTAATCCAATTCCAATTGTTCCGAAGGCTTTGATTGCTTCGCAACATTTTTCAAGTCGCTCAGGAAGCAATTTCTTTTCATCGTCTTCCCATTTTCCAAGAACGTAATCTACTTGCCGACCTTTAGAAAATTCGTTGCCTACACCGAAACGCAACCGCGAATATTCTGTCGTTCCAAGCGTTTCCTGAATATGTTTCAATCCGTTGTGACCACCGTCACTTCCCTTTGCTTTAATTCTGATTGTGCCGAATGGAAGGGCAAGATCATCTGTGATGACGAGTAAATTCTCCAGCGAAATTTTCTCTGCCTGCATCCAATACTGAATTGCTTTGCCACTCAGATTCATGAACGTTGTCGGCTTAATTAGAATAAAAGTTCTTGCCTTGAATTTGTATTCTGCAACAAACGCATGACGCTCCTGACGAAATTTCAAATCTTTGCCCAATGCGTCAACAACAGCGAAACCAATGTTGTGTCGCGTGCCTTGATATTCATCTCCAATGTTGCCGAGGCCGGCTATGAGATACTTCATTTTGTAAAAGTAGGGAAGTAGGCGAGTAATTGTGTAGGCAAGTATGCAAGTTTTGGCATCCGGAGAATACAGTTTGGCCTACTTGCCAACTCGCCCCATAATTACCTTTTCCTTTCCACAAAAAAACGGCCCACTTTTGGCGAGCCGTTTTTTTAGAATGTAAGCTTAGATTACTTTTTCTTCGCTGCCGGAGCTGCTGCTGCCGGAGCTGCTGCGCCCGCTGCCGGAGCCGCTGTTGCACCTGCTGCTGGAGCCGCTACTTTGGCTGCAGTTGGTTCTTCAACAACGTTACGTGTAACCTGACAAGTCACGATGGTAGCATTCTCCGGATTAAGGAAAGTCAAACCTTCGATGTTCATGTCACTAACGCGAACGGTGTCGCCAATGTTCATTGATCCGATTTCGATCGTAATGCTTTCAGGAATCTTTTCGATTGGTCCTTTCACATTTACACGACGAAGTTTCTTCAGGAGTTTTCCTCCTTCTTTAACACCTGGCGCAGTTCCTGTTGTTTTCACAGGAAGACTAAGTGTTACTGATTTACCCGGGACGATCTGAACAAAATCTGCGTGAATGATTTTGTCAGTAACGGGATGCGTCTGCAAATCCTGGAGAATGGCTTTGTACTTTGTGCCGTTCACGTCGAGCTCTACAGTGTGCACTTCCGGAGTGTACACAAGTGGTTTGAACTGCTTCTCATCAACTGAGAAAGAAACCTGTTCTGTTCCACCGTAAAGCACACACGGAACCTTCCCTTGGGAGCGCAGCTGTTTCGCATCTTTTTTCCCTACACTCGTACGTGACGAGCCGCTCATAGCTACTGATTTCATGGTACTGTTTTTTTGGTTTTATTATTGATTGAAAAAAATTACATGATAAAATGTGAACTGATTGATTCGTAGTTCACCACACGATGGAAAACATCCGCGAACATATTCGCAACTGACAACACTTTGATTTTTTCGCACTCACGCTTCAATGGAATTGTATCTGTTACGATCAATTCTGTGATGCGTGATTTCTCAATATGATCGTATGCTTTTCCTGAAAGAATCGGATGTGTGATCATCGCACGAACACTGTTTGCTCCGCGATCCATCATCATATCTGCAGCTTTGCAAAGTGTTCCACCTGTGTCAACAATGTCGTCGAGCAAAATAATGTTACGGCCTTCCATTTCTCCGATTGCAGTAATGCTGTCAACAACATTCGCTTTCGAACGTTGCTTGTAGCAAATCACAATCTCCGATTTCAAATGCTTCGCATACGCATTCGCTCGTTTTGATCCGCCCATGTCCGGAGCTGCCATAGTGAGTTTCGGCAAATTCAAACTCTCGATATACGGAATGAAAATTGTTGAAGCGAACAAATGATCAACAGGAACGTTGAAGAATCCCTGAATCTGATCAGCATGCAAATCCATTGTCACAACGCGATTTACTCCTGCAGTTGCAAGCATATCAGCAACTAGTTTCGCACCAATAGCAACACGAGGTTGATCTTTTCTATCCTGGCGTGCAAATCCATAATACGGAAGCACTGCAATAATTTCTTTTGCGGAGGCGCGTTTGGCTGCATCAACCATCAACAACAATTCAAACAAATTGTCGGTTGGAGGAAAAGTAGATTGAATGCAAAATACTGTTGAGCCACGAACAGTTTCTTCAAGCGAAGTTTGAAATTCTCCATCGCTGAATTTCGACAGCACACAATTGCCAAGTGGTTGGCCATACGCGGCAGCAATTTTCTCAGCGAGGTATTTCGTTGCTGATCCTGCGAATATTTTAACGTGCTCGGCCACTTTTTCCCGTTTTTAAGAGGGTTGCAAATGTACGAATAACAGGTCGTTGGAGGCGAACTTAGCAGCGAAAAACGGCAATAATTCCATTATTTCTCTCTGATTTGAGGATATTCCCAACTCAATTTTTGGCCAAAACTCCTCCAATTGCTCGAAAAACGGCGATTTGCCAAAATGGGGATTTCTGTTCACGCTCGATTCAGCACGCTTGAATGGTCGGCACTTGTTTGAGTTTTCATCGCAAAATCAAACTTCGCAAAAAACAGAAGGTTTGTTTAACCCGAAGGAATAGGTATTTTCGCATCCCGATTTAATTTGCCGCAAGGCTGAAAAAATTGGTTGATCAAAGTTCTACCGAGTTGATCAAAATAAATGCCCAGATGGCGGAATCGGTAGACGCGCTGGTCTCAAACACCAGTGCCTTCACTGGCATGCCGGTTCGACTCCGGCTCTGGGTACAAACAAAAGCCTCACTTGGGGCTTTTGTTATTTTTGAACATGGCTTCCGTTTACATTTTGCATTCCAAATCTGCAGGTGAATTCTATACTGGTTCATCAAAGGATGCTGAACAACGATATGACTATCATGTCATAAAAGAATTTCCTACGAGCTATACAGCTAAGTATGATGATTGGGAACTATACTTCAAAATTGATAACCTGGAGATTGACACTGCGAAGAAAATTGAAGTCCACATCAAACGAATGAAAAGTCAGGTTTACATCCGGAATCTCGCAAAGTATCCAGAGATGGTCGAGAAGTTAATGGCGCGGTATCGGTAGACGCGCTGTCCCGATAGCTATCGGGGCGACTCCGGCTCTGGGTACTGAAAAGGCTTCTCACCATTGAGAAGCCGTTTTGATTTTGAAAATTTGCGAAACCACTCAACTTTTACCACTTACTAGTCACTTTTTTCGGAATCAATTCCTTCTTCTGAAATTTCAATCGGGGCTTCCTGCAATAATTCTTTTACTGAGGCGCGTTTTTCCAGCGATAATAAAATACTCGGAAGCAAAATCAGATTGGTAGCAAGGGAAAAAATGAGTGTTATGGAAAGCAGGATTCCCAATGCAACTGTTCCTCCAAATCCGGAAAGTATATAAGTTGCAAATCCAAAAAAGAGAATGGTATTCGTGTAGATCATGCTCAATCCGGTTTCTCGAATTGCTTTTGAAACCGCCAAAGAATAGTTTTCCGGAGAAAGTTTTCTGAGTTGATGACGGTAAGCAGCAAGAATATATATTGTTCCATCCGATGCAATTCCAAACGCGATGGAGAAAATCAATATGGTTGATGACTTAAAAGGAATACCTAAATATCCCATGATTCCTGCTGTTATCACGAGTGGAATTAAGCACGGCAATTTTGACAAAACAATAATCCAAATGGAGCGGAACAGAACCATTCCAAGAATCAAAATTGAAATAATAGCAATAATCAGGCTCACAAAAAGATGATGAAGCATGTATTGAAAGCTGTGAAGAAACATTACAGAATAGCCCGTCACCACAACGTTGTACTGTGATTTTGGAAAAAGAGAATCCACC
>CAZBYM010000400.1:0-726 GCA_964495745.1 uncultured Chryseobacterium sp.
TGGTGCTCACAGGAGAACCCATCCAGATTGTACCACCGCTGATTAACGGAGTAGCATTGTAGAAACAATCAATTTCCTGTGCCGGGCCTGCTGCAGCTGCTGCAAGAACAACATCATCAACTCCAACGTTGCCTGAAACTTTTTGTGTGTAGAAAAAGCGAATGTATCGCGTTGTTGAAATTGGATTGTCAGTAAACTGCGTATAGCTTGCTGAAGGCATATTCGTTGTGAACGTGCGCATCGTTGTCCATGCAGTTCCGTTTGGAGATTCCTGAACTTCAAAAGTTCCGCCGGAAAAACTATTGCCTTGAATGAAATATGTTAAAGCTCCGGGAGGAGAAGCAAACCAGATTTGCACCCAGTCGCCGGTTCCATCGAGTTTTGCAGCGGGAGGTGTATTTCCGGAGCCGGTATAATATCCGATTCCATTCGCACTCCATCCGTTTGGAAAAGAAGTTGTGGGAAAACTCCAGGAGGTTGGAAGTGTTGTTTGCGCAACTGCTGTGAAAACTACAAGTGAGCACAATGCTGTTAGGATCTTTTTCATTTTCATTTACCCGGTTTTTCGGGATTTGGTTTTGTATGAATTCGCTTCAAGTTACAACTCTATTTTCAAAAACTAAATTTTGCGCCGGCAACCCATCGTCTTCCCATTCCAACATAAACCAGAGAAGAAGAAGCATTGAAATACGGGCCATTTTGCGCATCAGAAACATAAACAGTATT
>CAZBYM010000400.1:736-4210 GCA_964495745.1 uncultured Chryseobacterium sp.
ATACATTGATTACTGAGAAACTGAAAGTGATTCTGATTTGTCGGTCTTTCTCGCCAATCTTAATTCCTCTGTATTCGTAACCACAAAAAGCATCAACAAGACCGTAAGAAGGAATTTTCCATGATTCATGATCACGGTTATCTCCAACTTGCACGCCAGAACCGTTATAAATTGGCACTAGAACGATTGGATCAAAGCTTGCATAGTAATTTGTGAAATACGTGTATCGTGCGCGGACATATAATCCTTTGATAGGCTCCCAGCGAACTGAACTTCCCAGTTGCGTTTGTGCCGCATCACCGAGATGAACTCCTTTCGCGCTATAATCAATCGAATATTGTAAAACGTAATTCGCATCGTAGAGATAAACGGTGCCGGCAGAATTATATTTCCAACTTCCAAATGAAGCAAGACCTTCTACTTGTACTGTTTTGTGCGGTTTCCAATTGCAATCAAATTCGATTCCCATGAGATTCGTATGCAAACCTGTTAGGTCATATGTAAAAGGATCTCCAGCTACAGTTGTTGTTGGTGAACCGTTCGGCGGTTTATTTTTCCACAACGTGTAATATGCGTTTATGTTCGCAGAGAATTCAGTGAAGCGCATTCCAAATCCAAGTTCGGCGGCATAAACTTCCTGTTGCTTATAGTTGGGATATTCTTTGTTGTTGTTATCAAAAACAGTATTGAAACGAGGAGCAAGATTCATGTAGCCGACATTGACGAATATGTTGTAATTCTCAGTGATGTTGTAATTCGCGCCCGTCTTCACCGTGAATCCAGGAAAAGTTTTTCGTTCGGTTTTAGCAGTTGTTGCAGAGCTCGAACTCCATGCATAAGCTGTTGCCCCAACAATTGTGTCGTTAGGCCCAGATGGATTATCGATTACTAAAGTGTCTCCGTAATTGGTTAACACCGCTCCGTTCATTGCAAGTGCATCCTCTGTTCCGTTTGTGTAATACACTTCGTTGTATCCAACAATCATTGGGACTTTTGTGCCATCCGCCAAAGTGATGTCGCGCTTCTTGAAATGATCTTCACGTTGATAACGCGAAACAGAACCTGTAACAGTTACAAACGTACTCCACGCATCTTTGGAATATTCCGCTTGTGCAAAAACTCCGCCCCAATCAACATACGAATCATTCCAGTAACCGACTTTATCACCTTTACGCTTCATTGCGTATTGTGTATTGCCAATGCCGTTTGGTTGATTCTTATCGGCGCCATCAACGAAATAATCTCCACCAACAAGATCGTACACCATGCGGTAGTGTGAACCTTTGTAATGTCTCGCATCAATTCCAAATACCATTGATAATTCTTTGTTGAACCGGAATTTACCTGTAGAAATTGCGCCAAACCAAATGTGGTTGTTCATTGAAGCCAAAAGTACGCGTGATGATTTATGTTCTGTTGTGCTATACAAAGCATCAATCGCAGTTGAGTTCGAAGAATAGATCTGACTTAGATTCCATTGTCCGGTAGTCGTATCTCTCGTTGGTGCAGAATTAAAATTTGTTCCGCCGCCGTAGCCATGCGATAAGTAAGTAACTGTCGACAATGAGAATCGCTCGCTTGGAGTCCAGTACCAGGAAAGATTGAAAAGTGGTTTGTTGTAAAAGTTTATGTCCTGATTCAAGCGGCCTTGATTACCATCAGAATAATTAATGTAACCCCAATTCGGGTTGTAACGCACTCCTCGCTCTCCTTGAGTCAGAGTTGTGAAACTGTTGTTGGAACTATAAACGGAATCAACATTAATTCCGAGATCCAAAGCATATTGACGATTGATAACAGGCAGAGGCATTTTGTCGTAGCGTTGTCCATGTGATTGTGGAGCACCATTTGCGCTCAATGAAAAAATATGACCACCAATTCTTTTTTCTACTTTCATGAAATAAGCCCATTGGTCATCCCATGTTTGATCAACCCATCCGCGACCGGTTCTGCGTGAGCCAGCGAATGTAATTCCCCAACCATTTCCGAATTCACCGGAATTGAATCCGATGTAATACTTCTGCATGTTGTTATTTCCCAATTCGCTTTTGAACGTGATGTTCTGATTTTGATCAAGTCCGCGGGTAAGAATATTAATTGTTCCTCCAACTGATGGAATCGCAAGTTTGGAAGCGCCCAATCCACGTTGCACTTGCATCGTGCGTGTAACGTCCATTAATCCCGACCAATTGCTCCAGTAAACCTGACCATTTTCCATGTCGTTCATTGGAACTCCGTCTACCATCACACCAACATTTCGCTGATCAGTTCCGCGAATATTTACTCTTGAATCTCCTGCGCCACCACCTTGCTCAGTTGCGTATGCGCCAGGAGTAGAATTCAAAAGCATGGTCATATCGCGCCCCGCACCTTCTTCACGAATTTTCAATTCTCCGATGTTGCTAACAGCAACAGGAGTGCGACGATCTATTGCAACATCAGCAACAATTTGCACTTCTTTTAGCAAGGTGCTCGCGCAGGTAAGATCAAGATTCATCGGCTTGCCCGACACAGTAATTTGTACAGGAGCGTGAGTGTAACTTGTGTACTTAACTTGAATGGAATGCGTTCCTTCAGATAATGTCATCTGATAAAGACCATCAAGATTCGTTGTGGTTACAGTTTTACCGGAATCAGCAACAACTACAGCGCCAATGAGAACGTCGCCACTATTTTCATCTGTTACCTTACCGGAAACAGTTTGTTGACTAAAGGCGAAAGGCCCAAGCAAGGTAAAAAGGAAAGTGAAAATATACTGTTTCATACTATTCAGAAAAAAATGCTGACGATTCCTCACCAGCATTTTAAGACATACATGATTGGTTCATTCGGATCAGCGAATGCTGATTTTCGAAGTCAACGAAGTGCCGTTGTTCAATTGAACTTGTATCATGTAAACGCCGCCCGGCATGTTTGTTAAGTCAATGCGTTGAGAATTTCGTTGATCAGCAGTATTGAATTCTTTGACCATCACAACTTCCCCTAGTGTATTATATACTTCAATGTGAGAAATGTTATCTGAACTATTTATCGTGAACTGCCCTTCAGTAGGATTTGGGAACACGTTCATTGAAACTCCGCCGTTAAATTCATTGACGCCAACGTTATTGCAATTACAAGCATGCTGACCAAGTCCGCTCCAAGTATTTTCAGGGAGCGAATCATATGCTGCCATCACATCGAATGCAGATGGATTTGTAGTTACTCCGCCGGTAATAGTTCCTTTGCGTTGAAGTGTATGATTTGAAGTTATCCATGTTCCCTGTGCACTTGTAAAAGGGAAAACATCAGTCCATGCAGTTCCCGGATCTTCGCCGATTTTCCCGAAAATGTCAATGATTGCATAAGGAGAAATTCGCACAAGACAAATTGCATCATCTCCATTAGCATAACATGGGTCGGGATAAGCACCTCCTAATTGATCTGCCATTCCTTGCAGTACAGTATCACATGCCGGCGAGTTAGGTTGAGACA
>CAZBYM010000401.1:0-4202 GCA_964495745.1 uncultured Chryseobacterium sp.
ATTGCACGAGCTCGTGTATTCAGGAGCAACAGAATTTGTTCCGGAAGAACTTCGCTCGCGCGTGTATTACAATTCAAATGATGTTGCTCGTTTCTATCAATTGAAATTCAATTCCATGTTCAGCGGAATTAATTTTTGGGGAGTCGCAGGAGGAACGGCAATCATGCTCGTTTGGCTCTTTTTTCTTTGGAAGCTTTCGTTTCTTTCACAAATAAAAATCCGTCACCTACTCGTTACAATTTTTGTTGGTGCCATTCTCGCTATTACTTCGTGGTGGTTGTATGCTTACTACAAGAACAGTCTTGGATTTTGGATCGATGGAAATGTCCTTAATGATTTTCTCTTTTGCTTTGCTGGAATTGGCGTGATCGAAGAGCTCGTCAAGCTGGTTCCGTTCCTGATTATTCTTCACTTCACTGGCATAATCAAAAAGCCTATTGATTATTTAATCGTCGCTTCAGCCTGCGGCTTAGGTTTCGCATTTTTCGAAAACCTGATGTACATCGCCAATTACGGACTCGACGTAATTCACTCGCGCGCACTCACTGCATCTGTATCACACATGGCATGCAGCGCAATTGTTGCCTACGGATTTGTTCTATATAAATTTCGTTGGCCAGGGAGATGGTGGCTTATTCCATTGTTCTTTCTTCTCGCTTCTGCCGCACATGGGTTTTATGATTTCTGGTTGCTCAATGAAAAAGTTCAATCGATGGGCATACTTACTTTGTTCTTCTACCTGTCCGAAATTCTAATTTACATTTCATTCCTCAACAATGCGCTGAATCAGAGTGCAGATACCGAGACCAAACAATCTGCTGTTGAATTTAATTCCCGAAAACTTACTTCGGTTCTGGCGGGATCACTCATTCTTCTTTTTGCATTCGAATATCTTGCCACAAGTTTTGTTTACGGAACTGCATTTGGAAACAACTCGATGACTAACGCATTTCTGTCGGGTGGATATCTTATTTTCTTTCTTTCAATCCGCCTGGCGCAAATCAAAGTCGAGCCCGGAAAGTGGATTCCGATTGATTTTCTCTCGGGACTCTTGCCGTCGCAACTACTTGACGCAGGAAGAAGGAAATCCAAAACGGCGATCATTGATCATGAAATTACTCTTTCAGCGATTCCGGAAACCGGATTGTTGCTATTGCAACTACCTGTGAAAATTACTGTTGTTCGAAAAATTGTGATTAAGGGAGATGACAATTGGTACGAAGCAGCAAGTGAAAAGATTCTTGAAGCTGTCGGGATTTCCTCGACCCAGATTTTCATTCGTCCGCAATACCGTGATGAAATAATTTCTCCGGCTGATGAAACAATTGTTGCCATTCACTTCTTACAAGAAGATCCGGAGAATGCAGCGGTGAAGAGAATTGTTTATGTTGGTTTGGCGAAGACCGCTTTTGCTACCGAGGCGGAGTAGGTTTTTACCACGGCGGTCGCGGCGCACACGGCGCTAAAATGTTTCTCTTCATCGTCTCTAATTCGGAGTCACTTAGATCGAATCGAAAACACAGGTGCATCTCGCGGTTTGGAAACACGTAAGATATTCATTCATCATAATTGCCTATTCGGTGATTGCAAGCAATAGCCGCCGTGTACGCCGCGATCGCCGCGGTAAAAATTTCTTGCGGTCTATTTACCAGCAACCGGCTTAATCATCATCGCCACCGGTATCGCCAACAAACTTGCAGCCACCGCCATATAACCGACGTGCTCATAATTCAAAATTTTATCGCCGGCGCTATCTGCAATTAATAATCCCCCGAGAAATGACGCAAGGCCTGCAGCAAGTTGTTGTACCGCCGAATTCAAACTCAGAAATCCTCCACGTTGATGTGGCAATGCAGTTGCTGTGATCAAGGTATTTGCAGGCACTCCCCGACTTCCGCCAAACGTAAACAGGGCGGCAGCAAGAACCAAAACCACAGCGAGGGAAACAACAGGAAGATTTGTAATGATCAAAATAGGAATGCACGCGAGCACCGCGAGACTACTGAAGACTTTGAAGCTTCCAAATTTATCGGAGAGTTTCCCCACAATTCGCATCACTGCAACACTAATGAGTCCGCCAACGAGATAAATGTATCCGATATCGCTTTCTGCAATTCCAACATTATGCACCATGTATTTCGGGATGTACGGAATGATAGAAAAATGTCCGATCATCAATAATGCCATGAGCAATAATCCCAACAAACGATTCGAGGAATTCAATATCTCCCACATTTGAACAAGCGGATTTCTTTTCTTCGCTTCTTCCACGTGCGCATCCATTCGTGGAATGAATCGTAGTATTCCTAAAAAAATTGGAACTCCCATTCCCGCGATCGCAAGAAACGGAACATGCCAATGCGAATGCGCAGCGATGAAACTTCCCGCAGGAACTCCGATAATTGCCGCTGCGGAAAATCCCATGTACACAATTGACATTGCTGTTGCGCGCCGTTGAAATGGAATCACATCTCCAACGATGCTTAACATAGTTGATGATAATACGCCTCCGAAAATTCCCGTGAAAATCCGCGCGGCAAAAAGCAACCAGAAAGAATCGGCAAGCCCGCATGCCAATGTTCCAAGAATAAATCCTACGTAACACACAATAACAACTTTGCGGCGATCAAAACGATCGATGAAAAATGCACTTGCGAGACTGATTATTCCCGCACTGATGTTGTAACTCGCAACCAGCAATCCGAACATTGCGCTTGAAATTCCAAACTCGCTCATGAACATGGTGCTCAGCGGCATCATGACCATGAAGTCCATCACATGTGTAAACTGAATAAAAGCGAGGATGTAGAGAAGAGGTTTCTCTTTAAGTGTTTCCATAAATAACGAGCGGTACGACGAAGATACGCACAACAATTCGCGCTCTTAAAATAGCGCCCAAACTAATTCATATCGGATTCGACGAACAAACACAATTCCTCGAAGAACGTAACGCGATGTGTTGAACAATGCCGACTGTTCTCGCAAATCCAGAGTTGCACGTGACATTTTTACCACATAGAAACATAGATCACATAGATTCCGGAGGCCCGCTATGTGACCTGTGTCTCTATGTGGTGATTTCATTTGTGATCGTCATCCCGGAAAGAAAAACGCTAGCGGATTAATGTAACATGCCCCACATGTTGCCGCAACTTATCTCCATCGTAGAATTTGCATTTGATTTTCCAGACGTACACGTCCGTTTGCAAATTACTCCCAGAAGCGTCGCGTCCATCCCAACCACGATTTACATCCTTAGTTGAAAAAATTGTGTTTCCCCATCGGTCGAAGATCCACATCTCATATTCAGCAGGAAGACAACCGAAAATTGGCGTGAAGTATTCATTCAGTCCGTCTCCATTTGGAGTAATAGTATTCGGAACATAAATGCCGGGATGACATTCAATTGTATCGAGTGCTGTAACACTCTTCTCTGCATTCATGTTGCTGCATAAAACAAATCCGGAGCAATTGAGTTCAATTGAGTCTTTACTCCATCTACAAAACAGAATCCACATGTACGTTCCATTGGCGCACATCCCTTTTCGGTTATTGCGCAATCCATTCCATCCTTGCTCCTGAATATCCGTTTTGAAAACAAGCTCTCCCCAGCTATTGCGAATTTCGAATTGGTACTGATCAGGAACTCCATTCCTAAAAACGGGCGCAAAGCGTGTAGAGTCCGTTAGTTTCTGGCGGTTGAATACTTCTTGCACGAACGTTGAAGAGTCGCACATTGTTTGTGCAGCAAGTTGAACGCAACTAATTGCAGTCAATAGTAATCCGAAAAAAATAAGTCTTTTCACTTTTTCCGACCATAATTTGATCTCAAACCACAAGTCGAGCCAAAAATAGCGCAAATCAATGAACAAATTTTTCATATTGTCCTCCTTTGCCGTTAGTTGTTATTAGCAGAGCTTCCTAAAAGTATTTGTTTTTAAAGAGCAATATTTCCGATAACGTTAGTGATAACCGAAGTTTTCTGCAGCGAAGCGAAAGAAAATTTGCGAAAATGCCGAGCTGAGGCATTTTCCGGTTATCACTTGTTAGGCGTCCCGACGACCAAAGGGAGGAGAGCGCAGCGGGGTGCGAAGCGATAGCGGAGCAAGTCGGTAGAGTGCCTTTGGCGGTGGGAACGCCAATTCTTAATAATAAAGGGCAAGAAAACTATTCAAAATATGTTATTTTTTTACCTTCATAAT
>CAZBYM010000402.1:0-4197 GCA_964495745.1 uncultured Chryseobacterium sp.
ATGACCGACTGTGAAATTATTTCAGTTGATAATTACTCTAATTCTACTTTCGAAACTTACAACCGCATCAAACAAATTACCGGGAAGGAAATCCTGCACTACGAAGCGAATGTTGCCGACTCAGCAGCTGTAGAAAAAATATTTTCGCTTCATCCTGGAATAACCGGAGTCATTCACTTTGCAGCCTTCAAATCTGTTCCGGAATCTGTTGCAAAACCTGAAATGTATTATCGCAACAACATCAATTCTCTGATAAACGTCTTGGAAATCGGCCGGAAGTATTCGCTGAAACACATCATTTTCTCTTCCTCCTGTTCCGTTTACGGAAACATTTCTGCATTACCGGTAAACGAGAATACTCCTTTTGGAAAAACCGAATCGCCCTACGCGTACACGAAAGTTGTCGGCGAAAAAATAATGGAAGATGTTTTACGTCTTGCTGGCACACTTCGTGGAATTTCATTGCGCTACTTCAATCCGGTTGGGGCGCATTCTTCCGGCTTGCTGGGAGAATTGCCAAATGAACGGCCAAACAATCTGGTTCCTGTAATTACGCAAACAGCAATTGGAAAAATAAAATCATTTCAAGTATTTGGCAACGACTACACCACGCGCGATGGCACGTGTATCCGAGATTATATTCATGTTTGCGATATTGCAGAAGCACATGTCCTCGCATTGCGACTTCTCATTTCAAATTCAGCGCAGCCCGGCTACGATGTTTACAATCTTGGAACCGGAAATGGTGTTACCGTTCTGGAGACTATCAAAGCGTTTGAAAACATCAGCGGAACAAAATTGAATTATGAAATTGTTGGACGAAGAGCCGGCGATGTTGCAGCTATTTATTCCGATTCTTCCAAAGCATTATCAGGGTTAAATTGGTGCACAAAACGCAACCTCGAAGAAATGATGAGCAGTGCATGGAAATGGGAACAACATCTCGCACAATCGGCAACCTGATCCTCGATGGAAAACCATCATTCTACTTGCTTGATATGCGGTTCTCAGAATTATGGGAAATTGAGTGCTGAATTTGAACATGCGCACCTTGTTCAATGTCAGGAATGTGATTTTGTTTTTGGTAGCCGCATACCTTCACCCAAAGAAATCACCGCTCACTATGCAGGATATGTTCGAAACAATGAGCTATCGCCAATAACAGTAAAACGATACGAGGAACTTCTTGAACAATTTGAACCTTATAGAAATTCGAACAGAATTTTGGATGTAGGATGCGGCGACGGACATTTTCTGGCGGTTGCAAAATCAAAAGGCTGGAACGTATTCGGCACCGAGTATACGGATGAAGCGGTAAAAGCAGGACTGGCGAAAGGAATTACAATGTTCCAAGGCCGCATTCAGGATTACAATCAAACTCTGACTTTCGACGTGATCACCTCCTTCGAGGTTATTGAGCACATCAACGATGGAAATGAGCATGTCGCCAAGATAAATTCACTTTTACGATCTGGTGGACTTTTCTATTTCACGACGCCGAATTTTGATTCATTGAGTCGCCGAATTTTGGGAGGTAAATGGAAAATAATAGAGTATCCTGAACATCTTTGCTATTACACCGCATCCACAATTCATTTGCTTGTTAAACAAAACGGTTTTCAACGTCTTGATATTTTGACAACCGGGTGTGCGCTGCAGCGCTTTCGTTCAACAACCGCCGAAGGGAAAGCCGGAATTGTAAGAAGTGAAGATTTAAGAGAAACTATCGAAGCAAAACCAATCCTGCAGTTCGTAAAACGAATTGTCAATTTGTTGTTGAATTGGTTTCGGTTGGGCGATACATTGAAGGGTTATTACGTGAAGCATTGAGTTTGTCACGAGCAGCCTTCGCACCTTGATCACTGAGAAAATAATGCAGAATAAGAATTAGCGCAACATAACACGACATGAATGGAATCTTAAAGCGAACCAATGCCCCGAAATTGGACGTAGACAGTCCGACCATGACAGAGAAGAACAAGGTGTAGCACAGTAGAAAAGTCAGAATTGGAAAATCACCAAGCACTTTAAAGAATTTCCTTGGACTGGCAATGATTTTAAACAACAGAAAAACAACAAGGAGGAGATAAATAAAATTCTCAATTCCCGAGATTACTACTCCCACATTCCTCGCTTCCCAAACATAAGGACGGAATAATCCCACCGCCATAGCAGCCGGAACTTTTGACAACATTCCGGTGATAGTCGGCTCGAAATCTCCTATATCAAAAGAACTTCCTTCATAGTAATCCTGCTTTAAGTCGTGTTGAGTTTCCGCGGCAGTTTGAATCATGGTCGAGACAGAAAACTTTCCCATGCTACTCCCCAGAATAGAAAGTCCTACATAACCCAACGCAATCGACAATACAATTACAATTGGAGCCAACGTAAACCGGATAAACTTAGAGTCAATCCGTTTCATCCTGCTGGAACCAATCCAGATAAGTGTACCTGGAAAAAGTGAGTATAGAATGTATGGTTTTACTGACAACAAAATATACAATGAAACCAGAATTATCATTCCGTTTGTAATTCTGTTCTTCTTTTGCATTACGAAGTAATCGATTCCCACAATAAACCAGCAAACTGTACTAAATGTAATTGTGTCTTTGAGAATTCCCGATCCCCAGAACAAAACAGAAGGAACAAACAATACGCCAATTGCCAACCGCGTCTCTAATCCCGGAAAATATCGACATAGCGTGAGAAAAAATTTCCAGACTCCAAAAAAAGAAAGCCAGGCGAGCAGGATGCTAGTTACCAAATAACTTTTGAATGATGCGAAAACAATTGGTGAAATAGCTTTCGACACAAAAAATGTTTGTTTATCAAAGTACATGTATGGCCATGGATAACCGGTTTCCCTGTCAAACGTCATATACCCTGAAAGTGAAGGAGAAGAAGTCATCACGTCAAAATAACTTCCAATATCCTTCATCGCAAGATTCACTAATGCGCGGGCTGACTCATAGTAGGAAACAGTGTCCCCACCCTCATAATAATAAATGTAAATAAGGCAAAAGACCACCGAACTCACAATCTTGGCGAACACGGCCCATGTGAAATACCTATAGAGTGGATTTTTCCCAATCATCGCCACCTGCCTCCCAAACGTAATCGCAAAAATCACGATACAATAAATAGCCAACATGATCCACTCAAATGGATTGATTGACTTAATGTATGAGAAATTTTCAATGTCAAACATGAATCAGGAATGATGGTACTTCTCTCCTTTGAGAATTGTAAAAGCGCGATAAATCTGTTCGGTAAAAAACAAGCGTACCATCTGGTGAGTAAATGTCATGGAAGATAAGGATATCCTTGCATCAGCCCTTTTGTAAACTTCCTCTGAAAATCCAAACGGGCCTCCAACAACAAATGCAATAGACTTCACACCGGAACTCATCTGTTGTTGCATCCAGCCAGCAAATTTTTCAGACGTGTAAGAGGCTCCGCGTTCATCGAGCAAAATCAACTTTTCTCCATGCTGCAATTTCCCGAGAAGATACGCTCCTTCAATTTCACGCTGCTGTTCTTCACTCCTACCCTTCGTCCCAGGCACTACCAGTTCTGTAATCTCAAAAGTGCAATAGTGACTCAATCTCTTCTCAAATACTGCAATACCGTCCTTCGCCCAGGTGTCAGCGGTTTTTCCAATTGTTACTAGTCTGATTTTCATCGGTTGGCGGGAGAAGAGATTGTTTATAACAGGTGGATCAAAAATACCTCTATTTTGCCGTGAATAGAACGGAATACCTATTTTTGGTCACATACAAATGGACTAAAAGTCACCTGTTTTGGCGCGATAGTTGTTGTACACCAGTAAATACCATTTCAAGTCATGAGAAACATCCTTTCCATATTGCTTTTTGTTCTTCCTTTCGCATCGTATGCCGATGTTGCGGATGACGTAGCGGCTGCAATCAGGACAGGTAATGCGAGTGAAGTATCAAAACATTTCGCAGACAACGTGGATCTTAAAGTACTTGAGCAGGAAAATATTTACAGTAAAGCTCAAGCTGAATTAATCCTCAAAGATTTTTTCGACAAGCATCCTGTAAATGCATTTACAATTGTACACAAAAGTGTTCCTAAAAATGATTCCCAATTTGCTATTGGCACCTTGGAAACCACAAATGGAAAATACCGCGTCCACTACCTGATGAAAACTATCACAGGAAAAACTTCAGTGAC
>CAZBYM010000403.1:0-4193 GCA_964495745.1 uncultured Chryseobacterium sp.
TCCTACAGGATCAGGAAAAACACTGGCCTTCCTCCTTCCTGTACTTGAACTGTTGGAGAATGAACGTAGCGATGTTCAGGTATTGATTCTTGTACCGACCCGAGAACTTGCTATCCAAATTGAAAAAGTATTCAAACAAATGAATACCGGATTCAAAATCAATTGCTGTTACGGTGGTCATTCCGTTGGAATCGAAGAAAACAATCTTCTTCACCCTCCGGCTGTTCTTGTTGGTACACCAGGAAGGATTGGTCATCACATCAGAAAAAATAACGTTACTCTTCGCAATACTCATGCCCTTGTTCTTGATGAATTTGACAAGTCGCTGGAGATGGGTTTTCAGGATGAGATGGCATTCATTATTGCACAGTGCTCCAAGCTAAAAAAACGAGTTCTGATTTCCGCGACAACCCTAAAATTAATTCCGGAATTTGTTGGGTTGAAAAATCCGGCTGAGTTGAATTTCACAACAGAACATCCTGATCTAAAATCAGCGCTGGTACTAAAGACAGTTCGGGTGAAAGGCGACGATAAACTGGAAGCGTTGCTTCTGCTGCTGAGTAAAATTGCCGGCAAATCCACTATCATCTTTTGTAATCATCGTGAAGCAGTTGGTCGTATCTCGGAGCAACTCAGCATCTACAGAATTGATCACGGATTTTATCATGGAGGCTTAGAACAGATTGATCGCGAAAAAGTATTGATCAAGCTTCGCAATGGAAGTATAAACGTTCTTGTAACTACAGATCTTGCTTCGCGCGGACTCGACATTCCGGAAATTGAAGTTGTCATTCATTATCAATTGCCGCCAACAGAAGATGTGATGATTCACCGCAATGGGAGAACGGCACGCATGAACGCAAATGGAACTTCCTATTTTTTATTGGATCAGGGAGATCACTTTCCTGAATTCATCAAGGAATCTCCGGAAGAAGAAATTCTTCCTTCGGAAATGATACTCCCTCCGCCCTGTCCATGGAAAACACTCTACATTTCTGCAGGCAAAAAGGACAAAATCAACAAGATGGATATTGTTGGAATGCTTTTGCAGAAAGGGCAATTGCTGAAGGAAGAACTTGGCAAAATTGAAGTTCTTGATCATTCAGCATATGCCGCGATCAGAACAGATAAAATTGCAAAAGTGCTCCAACTTGTACGTGAAGAAAAAATAAAAGGGAAACGCGTGAAGATGGAGATTGCCAGCTGATACAGGCCCATCGATGATATTTTATCAACTAACCAATCGGTTAGTTACCGTTTGGTTAGTTGATAATTCTGCACATATCCATTACGCCGTAAGAATGTCTTGCTTAAGAATATTCATTTTGAACCACAGTTCGAATGCAGGATCAATAAAGTATACTTTGCCGGCGTGGATATCTATAATTTCATTTCGTTGCAACGTTTCCTTGATCTTGTTCACATTGGCTGATGTTCCAAGATTATATTTCTGAATTACTGTCATAGAACTTAGTGCCTCCTCTTTGTTCACAACCGCTTTAAGAAAATTCAACTGCGTTCCGCTCAAGTACTCTGCGTCCTTGTAATATAGTATCGCATTCTGGCTAAGTAAGTCACGCGTGGCGGATTCAATTATCGAATTATCAACACGTTTTTCGGTCGATGACCAAACCAGATGAGCCAGCTGCTGCACATAATAGGGGTGACATTTGACTATGCGCGCAATTTTTCCAGCCAACTCCGGCGTAATTGTCTTGCGAGTACGTTCAAATGCTTTCGTAATGTATGATATCCAATGACGTTCTTCGATCTTACCCAAATACATGATCTCTCCAAATTTGTAAAAAGGCATGGATTGGCTCTCGAAAAGCTCAGTCATCATGTGTTGTTTACTGCCATAAAGGCAATACGTAACACGTTGCTGATGTTGCCATTCACTTCGCAACCTCTTTTGAAACAGTTTAGGGTCACTGAAGTTGCTCACATTTTGAAATTCGTCAATGCAGATTACGATGTTTATTCGCTTTTCCTTTGCGATGCGTTCGGGAAGAGCAAGAATTTCTTTGTAATTTTTTTGAACACTCTCCCACTCCAGTGTCATTTCAAAATCTTGAATAGGATCAGCACCAAAAGAAAATTTCGGACTGATCTGTTTCAAATACTTCTTCGCAAGCCCCATCCAGGCTTCAACCTTCCCTGAAGTTGATTTGATTACTGCCGTTGAGAACCGGGTATAAAACTCTTCTTCATTACGTATTGGAAACAAATCAAGTGTAACCACAATTGTATCACTTGATTTTAGCCTTCCCGCAACACGTTCAACAAGTGATGACTTGCCCCATCTTCTGGGTGAAATCAATGTTGTATTAATACCATTCTCCAGATTGGATTTCAATCGTTTTACATCCTGTTCCCGATTGGTGAAGTGATCTGACCGAACTGTTTTTCCAAATAGAAAGGGTGTTTTCATATACAAATATAGTGACAATCCAAGTAACTAACCAAATGGTTAGTTACTCCTTGGTTAGTTACCGGATAGTTAGCTATTGAATAATAAACACCCCCCCTAACGGTTGCCAAAAAAGCGAACGGCGCTAACTTTATGTTGGCGCCGTTCGCTAAACTATTCGATTCTGAAAAACCTTAATCTGCCTTCACAACCCTCTTCACAACCACATTATTGTCGTTAGAAGTCAATCGCAGGAAATACGTACCGTTTGCCATCTCACTCATGTCAATCTGAGTTACTACCTGTCCGGACACATTTGTCATCATGTTGCTGTAAACCGTTTTTCCATCAAGAGTTACCAGCTCAATACCAAGTTTCGTATAATCTGCATTTTCAATTGCTAAAGAGAACGTTCCATTATTTGGATTCGGATACACAGAGAAATGCGAGCCGACTTCAGGAAGGTGAACATCCGTACAAACATCCACAAAGATTGAATCAACTGCCGATGACGAACATCCAGTTAAGCTGTCTGTGTACGTGTACGTGATTACATTCATTCCAAGGTTTGCCAATGCCGGATCAAACGTGTTGCCGGTCACACCAGGCCCTGAGAAAATTCCACCCGATGGCGTTTCCCCGGTTAACGTGAATGGCGCTGTTGTTGTTTGACAAGCCGTATCAATTGCAGCCGTGAATGTAACAACCGGAGCCGCAGGATCAGTCAACAAAATGTTGGACAAAGTATCGCTGCACCCGTTAGCATCAGTGATAATTACACTATAAGTTCCTGCAGGTTGATTCGTGATGTCTTCAATAATATCAGTCGTACTCCACGCGTAAGTGTAGCCTGATGTTCCTCCGGAAACCGAAATATCAATCATTCCGTCAAAACCTCCACAAGTTGTTGGATCCATTGCCATAGCAACTGACGTAACAAGGTCAGTTGGAGCAACAATCGTAACTGAGTCAAGAAGTGTACACCCATTTGCATCTGTAATTGTCAACGTAACAGTTCCTGCTGCCAATCCGGATTCAGTTGTTCCGGAACCGCCGGAAGACCACGAATAAGTGTGTGCTCCCGTACCTCCGTTAGATACGACAGTGGCGTCACCTGTTCCGCCAAAACAAAGTGGATTACTCTGAGTGAAAGTTGCAGTGATTGCAGATGGTTCAGTAATAGTCACAGAATCAACAGCTGTACATCCTTGACCATCGGTAACTGTTATCGTGTAAGTTCCGGCTCCGAGACCGGTTTCCATTGCAGATGTTCCACCGGACGACCATGCATAAGTAAGCACAGGCATTCCTCCTGTAGTAGTAATTGTCGCATCTCCGTTTGTTGCGCCGTTACATGCAACATCATTTTGTGAAATTGTCGCAATTGCAATCTGTGTTCCTGTGCCCTGAATCGCAAAATCATAAACTCCTTCGTCACAGTCATTGCTGCTCACGGTAACTGTCGCTGTTCGCACCCCAGCACCTGATGGATCGAATGTAATTGCAAAAGTTGTACTGCCTGCAGGAGCAATAGGAGATGTTGGTAAAGTAGATACTGTGAAATCACTCGCATTTGTCCCTGTAATAACCACTGTACTGATATTAAGTGATGTAGTTCCTCCATTTAGAATCGTGAATGATTGCACAACCGTACCGTTACAAACAGACATCGTATCGAAATCTGTGAAGTCGGCGGCTGAAGGAGTAATATCTCCATCAACAATCGTTACGCTGTTTCCTTGCACATCAATTTCGCGTGGAGTGCCGGCTTCATCAGCTCCCA
>CAZBYM010000404.1:0-4186 GCA_964495745.1 uncultured Chryseobacterium sp.
GAGTCCCCACTCTTGGAGAGTACCCACCCTTGGAGAGTCCCCACTCTTGGAGAGTCCCCACTCTTGGAGAGTGACCCATGCCACATCAAACTCTCAATACAAAAACCCAAACATCCACAGCGGGATTCGCCCCGGTGTGCCGTACTCGATATCATCAGCAACCACAAAGCTGTTAGGTATCTGTTTTATTTGTTTGTTATTTTTTTCGCGACCACCGATTTCAAATGTCCATTTACGATCGATGCGGAAATCGCCTTCATCTGTATATTCCAGCATGTGTTGAAATCCTGCTTGATTGGCGAAGAACGTTTCACGCAAATTACCTGTTTCCGCATTATTCGGTGAAAGTGCAAACTGAAAATTCGTATTGTCGAGATAAATTTTATCGGGCTTTTGCATGCGTGTAATTCCTTTTGCGTCGCGATACAAATTGCGGATGATGTTCGCTTCTTCCAGATAATACAAGTAAGAAATAAACGTATTTCTGTTAATACCGGTACGTTCGCTGAGTTTCGCAATGTTCGGAATGAACGGAACAGATTCTGAAATGATTTGTAACAACTGTTTGAACTTCGGCGTGTATGCAGCGTCTGTCTTACGTAACAGCGGAAGTTCTATTTCCAACGTCATGTTGATTACCTCTTCCAGACGACCATGATAAAGTTCCTGATCTTCCATGAAAAAAGGATAATAACCTCCACGCAGATATTCTTCAAAATGCTGAAGTGGTTTTATTTTTCGCGCCACTTTTTTCGAAATAGAAATGTGGTCGCTTGCAATTTCCTTGAGCGTAACCGAAGGCAATTCAACTTTATACTTCAGTTCCAGAAACTCGCGATACGAAAGACCTTGCAAGTTGTAAATTACCGCACGACGACTCAAATCTGCGCGCGCATTCAGGATTTCAAGCAATGAAGATCCCGTGAAGACTATTTTCAATCCGGGATAATCGTCATAAATATTCTTCAGCTCCTGCGACCAGTTAGGATATTTATGCACTTCATCCAGGAAGAGAAATTTTCCACCGCGTTTTACGAAACGATCGGTAAGATCGCTCAAGGTATTTTCCGCGAACCAGATACTATCAAGACTTACATAAAGCACCGATTTGTCTGCTTTCAGTTTCGTTTTGATATACTGCAACATGAGCGTTGTCTTTCCAACACCACGCGGACCGCGAATTCCAATCAGTCGCGAATTCCAACGAATGGAATCCATTGCACTTCTTACAAATGTTGTGGAAGTGTATTCCAGTTTTCGGTGAAATTTCTCGAAAAGGGTTTCCATTGGTTGCTTATTGCGTTAAGCAAATATAATACTTTTTTGCTTAATATAATAAGCACTAATAGAAATATTGAAATGTCCAATTTGTGGTAACCTGGTCGGTCTTAACTTGACAATTTTTTATTAATCCTGCATTGTCAATCTGGAATTGATAAGACCTCTTTAATTTTCCATTAACTCGTTCGTAATAAGATTGTACTGTAATGCCTTTATACTTTATATCAAAGCTGGAATTCCATTTCTTGTTACGATAGTACTTATACTTAACAATTCGTCCTCGGGCATCATATTTAATCGATGTTACTTCTAATGGTTGGTTGCTTTCCATTCTCTTTTTTGTAACTAATCTTCCGAATTGATCATATTCATAATCAATAACAATAATTCTGCTGCCCACCATTCGTTCTGTAATCAGACGTCCTGCGATGTCATAATCATAAGTTAATGTCAAACTATTCGCGAGTCCTTGAGAAGTGGACATATATGAAACCATTCTGGTCATATTTCCATTATTGTAATAACTTGAATCAACCATTGCTCGATTTGGTTCATAAATGTCTCGAATTCTTCTGATGCAGTAAACCAAGTGCCCATGAGGATCATATAATTCTTCCTTTTGATAAATATTCCCGTATTCAGGCTTTGAGTAAAATGTGCTATCCAGCCGAAAACCGTTTTCCATGTACTTACATGTTGTTATCAAATAATAGGAGTCATCCCAGTACGTTTTCTTGCCAAGCAATAGCCCAGATGAAGAATAAAAATTTGAATCAATCTTAATTTTGTGCTCTTGATCATCTCCACCATAGAACAAAGCAAAGAGTCCGGGTGCGTAAGTAACAATTACCAGTGGGCGTCCTTCATCGTCATATTTGGTTCTTACATACGCGAGAGTATCTCCACTATTTGCTAAAGTTGATTGAAGGATTTCTCGTCCAGTCGAATCATACAACATCGAATAAATAACATTGTATTCTGATCTCAATTTCGATTCAATAAGTCGCCCTTTGGGATCGAATCTAAAATAAAAAACCTCAACCGAATCATTCATGACTCTACAATCCTTAATCTTCGCACTAACCACTTTAGCCGAATCGGGCTTAATCAGGCTGAAAATATCAACCTGCGCGCAAACTGATTGAGTACAATGGATAAGAACAATTAAAATAAGTATGCCAGATTTGGGCATAACCGTTAGCGTTTTGAAGAGAACAAGACAGGTCTGAATGTTAATACTTTTAGAGGTCATACATTTCCGACAATAACGTACATTCCTATTATTCATTGTTCTTATTACATGTGAAATCCTGCGATTACAATTCCCAAAATTGCAAGTACAATTGTAATTACGGCCTTTATTCCGAAAAATAGTCGGACAGAATCTTTGTTGTTTTCGGGGTTAGCAATAACAGCTTTGAAAATTCTGTAAACTATGAAAACTTCTAATAACGAAAGAATACCGATTACTGTTCCCACAAAGAAATGAGTTCGAACTGGGTGCGCCAACGAATAATATGGAGAAATAAATTCGGTCCAACTCGAAATTTTCGAGTCTATCCAACTGAAAACCCTAGCGTGAAGCACGATTTGAACGGCAGTCAAAAAAACGCACCCCACATTGAACATGTAAGCCAGAGATACTATTTTCTTATTGCTCATAACCATGCGGGCTTGTTGTCGGTAAACAAACGCGGAACCCCGAAACCCAAAACCCGAAACTTCTATCTACTTCGAAATAATCACAAACTCCGTCCGTCTGTTCTTCGATCGACCGACCTCCGTGTTATTGTCACCTAGTGGTTGCGTTTCTCCGTGACCAAATGCTCCGGTGATTTGAGATTTCGAAACACCAAACTTTGTAGTAAGTGCTTCGAATACTGCAAACGCGCGTTCGTTGGATAAATCCATGTTGCGGTTGTCGTCACCAACATTATCGGTGTGACCGTGAATGGCGATTTTTATTTTCGGATTGGCTTTTAGATAAGCTGCAAATTCTTCAAGCACAACCATCGATTCCGGAAGAAGAACTGCAGAGTTGGATGCGAAATTAATATCGTTGATGCGATAAGTTGATCCTGCAACAACAGGTGCCACTTCCATTTGCTTCACTTCTGTTTTGGTTGGAGCGAATTCCTGAGTGCCTGAAATTACCTGAGAAGTAAATGCTGCTCCGTCCTTTTTCACAGTAAGAACATAATCATCTTTCGCAGAAACTTTTATTGCCGCTGCAAACGTTCCTTCGGAAGTATCAACTACAGCGGTCGTTTTTTCTTTCGTGCGCACGTTTTTCAATTCAACTGTTATTGGTCCTGTGGCAGCATAACCTTCTTCGGTTTTCATTTGTCCTGTGAGAATTACAACTTTCTCCGGACGTGCTTCTTTGTACAATTCGAATTGATAAACGTCGTATCCTCCTACTCTTCCTGGCAAAGAAGCATTCGAACAGAAATATGCTGTCTCTCCATCTGTACTCACAAAAAATCCAAGATCATCTCCTTCAGTGTTGATTGGTTTTCCAATATTCACTGGAGTTTTCCATGCGCCTTTTCCATCACCACGCGCATAAAAAATATCGTACCCGCCAACACCCGGATGTCCATTGGATGAAAAATACAAAGTCTGACTATCCGAATGAATGAATGGAGATTTCTCATCGTATTGCGTATTAATTGAATCACCAAGATTTGTTGGAGAGCCCCATTCTCCACTCACCATTTTCTGTGTCATATAAAGATCGATTCCTCCTTTTCCTCCGGGACGATTGCTCGCGAAGTACAATGTTTTTCCATCGGAAGAAATCGTAGGTTGAGAATCCCACCACACCGGATCATTCACACGTTCTCCAATTGAACGAACTGGTGTCCACTTCTCCAATTCATAATCGGTTGTGTAGATGTCGGTG
>CAZBYM010000405.1:0-4176 GCA_964495745.1 uncultured Chryseobacterium sp.
TCAATTGCTGCCTGAGTTCCGCGCATCACAACGATTGGTCCCATATGAATTGTTCCATCGAAAAAACTCAATGGAGCGGGGGAATTTCTCGAAGTATTCAATGCAGCCTTCCAGAGATTGGTTGCGTCTTTGCTCATGCGCAGCGTCTCTCGAAATCTGTCAATATCGAATTTCACGCCACTCACTTTTTCGCAAATCGGAACCATAGCTTTGAATTGTTCAGATACATCAGTTATTTCCGCATCAGTAACCGAATTAAGATGTCGCGGAGGAAAAATTCCCACAACCGGACATTTGAAATGCTCCCCGAAATAACTGAACCAATCCTGTACTTCGCGGCATTGATTTGTATTGTAGACGATCAGATCGGGAGTGGGAATTCCCTCCAATCCATAATGATCTTTCAGTGGCGTTCTTCTGTTCATGAACGCACCGATATCACTTGTGAGATACGAACATGTGTCTCCGGAAATTCCTAAAGTTATTGAAGATGGAATATAATCTCCAGCCTTTCTTGTTGCACCAAGCAGCGCACCATGATTCTCCGGAAAGTAAACTTCAAATCCAAATGATCGTAATAATTCAGCAGGCCCGACACTTGTACACCAGGCTATCTTCTTCGCTTCACGGAATCCGAGAAAATATTTTTTCATGACCTGCTTCAGCAGATCTGTCGTCTTGATTTCATACATGTCGCGCCGGTTTATTATCCTGTGGCATAAAATCATTGTCAAGGCGAATCACATACACATCTTCTTCGATCGGATTGTGGGCCCCGTAAAGATTCTCAACATGCGCACGGTAGGTGGCGATCACATTATTCGGAGCAATCTTCAATGAAGGTGTGAGCGTATTCTTTTCGATACTCAATTCATCGTCAATTACCATTGCAACTTTGACACGGGAAAACTTCTCTCCAATTCCGCAATTCACTTGTCCCAGACAACCGTGTAAACATTTTCCAAGCTCATCAATTGATCTTGGGCAGAAACATCCTTCCTCCGGAGAAACCTGAAAATCGGGATGTTCAAATAATGATTTGTTCGGGAAAATAAGTGCTACCGGATATTCGTGCCCGTTTCCAACAACCATAGCAAACGATACGTAGTGGCATTTGCCTTGTATTATCATTTCAACTTCCGACGGAACAACTTTTTCTCCATTCACCAATTTGAAAACCCGATCCTTTCTCGCAATGAGTCTCAATCCGTTCTGAGTAATTTCACCGAGGTCGCCAGTACAAAACCAACCGTCGTCTGTAAATGCCCGAGAATTCGCTTCATCGTTGTGATAATAACCTTTCATGACATTGGGCCCTTTTATCTGTATTTCCGTATCCAGCGCAAGTCGAATGCTGACGCCGGCAATTGGCTTCCCAACTACGCCCTTCACTCGTTTCAATTTCGGGTCAGTAAGTGTGCAACATGGAGATGTTTCTGTAAGTCCCCAACCTTCACGAACAACAACTCCTCGTTTTTCAAATTCGTCAGATAATTTTTGTGGCAAAGAAGCGGCTGCAGTAAATATGAATTTTAATCCGGAATGGAAAAACAATTCTTCAGCTTCCTTGTCCTGCCGCGTCTGATCAATCAATGATTGATACACTTTTGGTACCGAAAAAAATACTGTTGGCTGAATATATTTCCAGGTATGAAACAGCGATTTAGAATCCTTGCCTGATGCAGGATCTAATGCGAGTGCGGCTCCATTGTAAAGAGCAGAAAATCGTTCAAATATTCCGCCGAAACTATGGTGCCAAGGGAGATAAGAGAGAAAACGATCGTCTTCGTTGATGTCCCATTCCAATGACAATGCGGCCTGTTGCGACAAAATATTTCCATGTGTAAGTTGAACGCATTTCGGAGTTCCCATTGTTCCGGATGTGTACATGTTCAAACACACGTCATCATTGGAAACAGTTTTGTCGAATGTGAATGATGTGTCATTTCTCCCTTTTCGTAAATCTGAGAAATGAATCAATCCCGGAAATCTTGCGTCTTCCACCTTGTCGAAGACAAATACTTTTTTCAATTGTTCATTGGGCGTGATACGACTCAACTGGATTTCGCCCGCTACTGCAATGTAGTTTGCGTTTGAGTGTTCAATCAACGTTTGCGCCGCTTCTTTTTTAAAGTACGCAAAAATTGGAACTGTGATTGCCCCCAGTGACATGAGCGCGAGTTCAAGTTCAAGCATCTCCAAACGGTTGGGGGAAAAAACAATCATTTTTTCTCCGCGCTGAACTCCAATTCGTTGAAGATTGTATGATATATTCATGACACTTTCAGAAAGCGTATGCCATGTTACCTCTGAAAATTTTCCGTCAACCAGTTCGCGAAAAGCAGTTTTATCTGGAAATCGCTCTACATTGCGCACGAGTATTTCTCCAATATTCCGGAGCACGTTGCCCAATTTCTTATCTGATTCGAGAAAGTCCATTCGACTTTTGTTTGATTAGTTTGCGCTAAACTGCCATCACCTTTTTTTCAAGAAGTCGCAAATGCCTAAATCCGCCCCAAAGTGCTGCGCCAATTGCTCCTGCATAAATTGCATCGGGATGGGTTTTGACAATAAATTTCTTGCCAGTACCCGCGAGCTCTTCTTCGATGGCCTGCAACATTCCTTTGTTTTGCGCGAGTCCGCCCGTTAGAATAATCGGGGATTCACTTTTCAACGAACTCAAAAGTTTGATTATTCGGTTGGCAATCGAAAGGTGGATTCCTTTGATGATGTTAGGAGTAGATATTCCACGGGATACCATATTAATTACATCGGTCTCTGCGAGTACAGCACAAATTCCGGAAGAAATTTCCGGATTAGTTGCACTCAGAGACACATCGCCAACTTCTTCAATTGACAATCCGAGGTAACGCGAAATATTTTCAACGAATTGCCCCGAGCCGGAAGCGCATTGTCCGGTCATCTTGTAATCCTTTACGCGTGCATCTTCTGTCGTTTTTATCGCACGCACATAAAGCGCGCCCATATCTACAACAGTTCTGGCGTCAGGAAAAAAGAAGTTCGCGCCTTTCGCGTGAGTCGTCATTCCATAAAAGTGTCCTCTTTTTCTCTTCACCAAATCGCCTTCACCCGTTGACGCGAGATATGCTACATCCTCATATTTCAATCCATTTTTCGTAAGCATAGTCTGCACCATTTCATCGGCAAGATGTGACGGATTTCGTTTACGGATCTTTTCGGTTTGCTTGTCGAGCAATTTCGGTTTGTCAGAGTAATCCATCAGCACAAGCTTGATGAAATTACTTCCGACATCAATTCCCATTGTATAAAGCGTTCCCATTTCGCGTTTGTTTTTTTCTGTGGGTGAAATCAATTCTTGCTAGTAGCTGGCACTGCTTTTTTCGCAGACGGAAGTTCGATGTTGATATTACGCCGTGCAAACATTGCACCCCCGAGCGCTCCCATGAAAATAGAATCATGATGAATGTTAATCTTTATTCCAGTTCCATAATTATCGTGAACAAGTTGCTTGAGATATTTTATTACTGCAGGATTTCTTGCAACACCACCAGTGAACGTAAATTCGTTGAACACTCCACCGGAACGTGCGATGAGCGACATGGCTCGCATGATAATAGCTTTGTGCAATCCACCCAGAATGTCGGCACGCTTTTCTCCGAGGTTCGTAAGTTCGCGCAACTCCGCGCCTGCGAAAACTGTGCAAGTAGAACAGATAGTAACTTCCTTCTCCGCCTCGAGAGCCATTGGTCCAAGTTCGTTGAGTGAAATACTCATCTCGTCGGCAATGTATCCGAGATATCGTCCGCATCCGGCAGCGCAACGATCGTTCATCTGGAAACTAGTCACAAGACCATACTTGTCAACCTGAATTGCTTTTGTGTCCTGACCACCTATATCCAAAACTGTGCGTGTTTCAGGAAACACCGCGTGTGCCCCGAATGCGTGACAAAGAATTTCTGAACGGATACAATCCTGCGGGAAAGGCAGAAGAGCGCGGCCATACCCAGTTCCAGTCATGTTGGTAATCTGGAATTCCATGCTGGCAACATCTTCAATGTGTTCACGAAGTGTATCTGTAATGTGTTCCACTTTCCCTTTGAGCAAATTCAGTTCGCCATCGAAGTTGACACTCACATTTTCGGCTGCTGTATCGGGCAACGAGTTGTACTTTTCTTTGAGCCGCTCCATTGCTTT
>CAZBYM010000406.1:0-4169 GCA_964495745.1 uncultured Chryseobacterium sp.
AAATCGTTCGTTCCACGTGGGTTTCTTTTTAGATGATTCAACCCACCACCAACATCCGGTGAGACAAGACAACGGAATTAATAACAGCAGACTGATGATCACAATTCCTTTTTGTGATTTTCTATATATCGCCACACCCAAAATTATCAGCAACACCAGGCTGCTTACAATTCCGAAAAGCATTGCCGCGAAGTACAGAACATTTGGGATCATAAGCTACTGCAAAGGTCAAGTCAATTTACAGCGAAATCCATCAACATGAAAGCTAACTCTGCGTTTTTCTCTGCGCCATAGCGCTGGAGCCTGTCCTGAGGAATCGAAGGGCGGCAATTCTCTTCTTATCTTTAACTATGTCTACTCCCTTTCTCACAGCCGAGTGGCGCAAACTAATCCTGATCAATTACGCTGTTGATGTTCAGCATTTGCAGCCGTATGTACCCGCAGGAACTGTTCTTGATACGTATAACAACATCTGTTACGTTAGTCTTGTTGGCTTCATGTTCCTCAACACAAAACTCAAAGGCATTCCAATTCCGTTTCATCAGGATTTTGAAGAAGTGAATTTGCGTTTCTATGTGAAACATCAAACCAAAAATGGAGCATGGCGTCGCGGTGTTGTGTTTATCAAAGAATTCGTTCCAAAGACAATGATTTCGTTAGTGGCGAATACAATTTACAAGGAACATTACGAGACAGTGGATATGGATCATTCGTGGGATGAATCGTCTGACGAGTTGAAAATCGAATACAGCTTGTCCGACTTCGACTCCGCTCAGTCTGACAAGCAATATCACATACGAGTAGTAGCAGAAAAGAATGCAACAGAAATTCCTGTAGCATGCGAAGCCGAATTCATCACAGAACATTATTGGGGCTACACAAAAATCAGCAACACTGAAACTTCGGAGTATGAAGTTTGGCATCCACGATGGAAAGTTTACCCGGTGAAGAAATACGAATGCAATTTTGATTTCAAGAAACTCTACGGAGATAATTTCGAATTCCTGAATAGGCTCAAACCGTTTTCGGTTATGCTGGCGGAAGGATCGGAGATAAAAGTAATGGGTGGAAAGACGGTAGGTGAAAGTTGATAGGCGATAGAACTCACGCAACTATCGCCTATCGCCTTTCATCTATCTACTATAATTCGGTGCTTCGCGCGTAATAAACACATCATGAGGATGCGACTCTCGAATTCCGGAAGACGTAATGCGAATGAATTTTGCTTTCTGCAAGGCTTCAATATTTTTTGCTCCGCAGTATCCCATTCCGGCCCGAATTCCTCCAACAAGTTGATACACGATCTCCGCAAGTGAACCTTTGTACGGAACACGTCCTGAAATTCCTTCAGGAACTAATTTCCTGATGTCATCTTCTACATCCTGGAAGTATCGATCCTTAGAACCTTTCTGCATTGCTTCAAGAGAACCCATTCCACGGTACGACTTGAATCTTCTTCCTTCATAAATGATCATTTCACCCGGAGCTTCTTCACAACCTGCGAATAAACTTCCTGCCATCACGGTGCTTGCTCCAGCTGCTAAAGCTTTCGGAATATCTCCAGTGTAACGGATTCCTCCATCGGCGATCACCGGTATGCCGGACTTCTTCAACGCTTCAGAAACCATCATCACCGCGGAAAATTGAGGAACTCCAACACCAGCAATAATTCGTGTGGTACAAATTGATCCCGGTCCAATTCCAACTTTAACTCCATCTGCTCCTGCTTTCACCAATGCTAATCCAGCTTCAGCAGTGGCCACGTTGCCAACAACAATATCGGTACTTGGAAAATGTTTCTTTACTTTCTTCAACATTTCAATCACACCTTTCGAGTGGCCATGCGCAGTGTCAATAATCAACGCATCTACATTCGAATGAACAAGTGCTTCGCAACGTTCAATTGTATCTGCAGTGACACCGACCCCGGCAGCAACACGTAATCGCCCAAGATTATCTTTCGATGCGTTCGGACGTTCTTTGATTTTGATAATATCCCTATACGTTACAAGTCCAATCAACTTACCGTTCTTATCAAGCACTGGAAGTTTTTCGATCTTGAATTTTTGCAACATCTCTTCTGCTTTCTTCGGATCGAAACCTTTATGCGTAGTGATAATATTTTCTGTGGTCATCACTTCCTTCACAGGACGTTTCATGTGTTTCTCGAAACGCAAATCGCGATTGGTAATAATTCCGACTAGCTTTCCGTCTTTGCCAACAACGGGAATTCCGCCAATCTTGTGTTCCTTCATCAACGCCAAAGCCTCACCAATTGTAGCATCTGCATGTAACGTCACCGGATCGAGAATCATTCCACTTTCAGAACGTTTCACTTTACGCACTTGTTCAGCCTGCTCCTCAATTGACATGTTTTTGTGAATCACACCAATTCCACCTTCACGCGCAATCGCAATAGCCATCGCGTATTCAGTCACGGTATCCATCGCCGCAGTGACGATTGGAGTATTGATAATAATGTTTCGGGAAAATTTTGTGCTGATGCTTACTTCGCGTGGAAGTACTTCCGAATAAGCCGGAACCAGTAAAACATCGTCGTAGGTAAGTCCTTCGATCAGGAATCTTGAGTTGGCATTCGCCATAAGAACGAGTGAATTTTAGTTGTCGTTAAAATTCGTGCGAAGATAGGGAAAGTAGAACGGAGTTTGGAGGGAGGAGTTTGGAGAGGATCGTTAACACAGACATATTTTACTGTATATCAATTAGTTAAGAAGTTTTTAGTTTGAGTATTTGATTGCAAACTCGCTTCTCATTCACGAGAAAGCAACTAAACGTGGTCATGGAACGTCTTATTTTCACACCGACAATGCATTCAGAAAAACTTCAAAAACTTGAACCACGCTTTAATGATCTTGTTCATGCTATTATTCTCTTCGCGAATAGTAGCACAGATTGACTCTTCAAATCCAAATGTCTTTCAGCTTTCAAAGAAGAATCTTGTTTATTATTGGATTGGATACTCGTGTCCATTTCATGATAATTCGATGAATGAATACGGTTTCAGAATTCGTTGCGTTGGGTGTAAAATGCGTCCTCGATATTTGCGACATAATAGACGAGTCGTGAGAAAAATCAATCGCGTCTACGGGAAAAACTGGTTCGAGAAAAATATTCGTTAAATTATCGCATGCAATACATACTGACGTTTCACAAACATGAATCCATGCAAACGAAATAATCTGCGTAATCTGCGTAATCTGCGGCAAAAAAAGAATACTGCAAAGGCATCCACCATTCATTAATGATCTTTGATTTAACTTGCATCCCAATCGGCTTATCCTGTGGCGAAAAAGAGCAAAGCTTCTTCTAAGAAAAAAATGCAGAACGTCAACTTCAAATCTGTTGATGAGTTCATGGAATTTTTGTCTGGAGAAGAGTTGCACATCACACAAGTTCTCCGCAATCTTGTCTTCGATTGCATTCCGGATGTACAAGAAAAATTGTCTTACAACGTACCATTCTACAAAAGACATCGTGGAATTTGCTTCATCTGGCCTGGTTCCATTTTGTGGGGAAAAACCGGACATGCAGGCGTGCGATTTGGCTTTCAGCAAGGCAACAAGATTCAGGATGAGAGCGAATATCTTGATCGCGGAAATCGGAAACAAATTTATTGGAGAGATATACTTTCTGTAAAAGAAATTGACGCTGAACTGCTGCGCTCATTTCTTTATGAAGCTCTAGTGATCGACCAACAAATTCCTTTGAAGAAAAAGAAGAAGAGTTGACAATGAACAAACAAGTCATTTTTCTTTCATCGAAGAACTCTGACTTCGAAGAAATGTATCTCAAAGTCAGAACGCTCGAAAAGCGTGTTCTTTCAGATGAAGAAGTCAAACTGCTTCCAATAGCATCTGCATCAAATATTCATAGGTCCGAATGGGCAAAGAGAGCGGATACATTGAATCGTTTTTCACGATACGTTTCTGGTTCGCCACTCCATATTCTAGATGTTGGTTGTGGAAACGGATGGTTTACAAACAAACTATCATCATTGGGTCATTCTGTTGTTGGTTTGGATGTAAATGCACATGAGCTTGATCAAGCGGCGAGATTGTTCGGAGGTTCAAGAACACAGTTTATTTATGGTGACATTTTCGCAAGTAATTTTTCGGAGTCTAAATTTGACATGATAATTTTCAATGCGT
>CAZBYM010000407.1:0-213 GCA_964495745.1 uncultured Chryseobacterium sp.
CGACCTCGACACCTTCTTCGTCTCTTGCGAGCGTCTCCTCGACTCACGCCTGAACGGAAAGCCCATTCTCATTGGAGGAACTTCCGACCGCGGTGTTGTGGCCAGCTGCAGCTATGAAGCACGACAGTTTGGTATTCACTCTGCTATGCCCATCAAACTCGCGCGGCAATTGTGACCGCATGCAATTGTGATCAAAGGAAACGGTGGCACGTA
>CAZBYM010000407.1:223-4140 GCA_964495745.1 uncultured Chryseobacterium sp.
CCCCAAGTCTTGGCGCTCTTGGCGTCTTGGCGGTTAAAAAACTAGGTGTGAATCGCGACAACCTCATACATATCGACCTCGACAACTTCTTCGTCTCCTGCGAGCGACTTCTCGACTCGCGACTCAACGGGAAACCTATTCTCATTGGAGGAACTTCCGATCGTGGTGTGGTGGCGAGCTGCAGCTACGAAGCACGTGAGTACGGAATTCACTCTGCAATGCCCATGAAACTCGCGCGACAATTGTGTCCGCATGCAATTGTGATCAAAGGAAACGGTGGCACGTACTCGAAGTACAGCGACATGGTCACCGAAATTGTTGCAGAAGAATCGCCGCTGTTCGAGAAAGCATCTGTCGATGAATTTTACATTGATGCAACAGGAATGGATAAATATTTCGGCTGCTACAAATGGGCCCAGGAATTGCGCAACCGTATTCGAAAAGAAACAGGACTTCCGCTTTCCTTCGGAATGAGCACAAACAAAACCGTTTCAAAAATTACAACGGGCGAAGCAAAACCCGACGGGCACAAACAAATTCTTCCCGGCGATGAGAAAATGTTTCTGGGTCCGTTATCGGTGAAGAAAATTCCCGGCGTTGGCGATCAAACGTACAAGCTCCTTCGCAACATGGGCATCGAGTACATTCGCACCATTCAGGAAATGCCGATCGAGCTCATGGAAAAAGTTCTCGGAAAAAACGGAATTACACTCTGGAAAAAAGCGAACGGCATCGATCACACACCCGTGATTCCTTTTCATTCGAAGAAATCAATTTCATCATCACTCACATTTGAACGCGACACCATCGATGTAACACGATTGAAAGAAATTCTCACCACCATGGCGGAAAAATTGTGCTTCTATCTCCGCAACGGAACGAAAGTCACGAGTTGTGTTACGGTTACTGTTCGCTATTCCGATTTCGACACACGCACACGCCAGGAACGAATTCCTTACACTTCCTGCGATCACACACTCATTCAAACAACACAGGATCTCTTCGATAAACTGTATGATCGTCGTGTGCTCTGCAGATTAGTTGGAGTGCGGTTCAGTCATCTCGTTGAAGGCGGACATCAAATTAATTTATTCGAAGACAGTGAAGAAAAAATTAAACTATATCAAGCCATGGATAAAATCAGAAACAAGTACGGACAAGATGCAGTGCAGCGCGCAGTTGCAATGGACAAGACGGGCATCGGGCAAATGGATAATCCGTTTAATGGGCAGAAGAGTTTTGTGCCGGCACATCGGCGAGCGTAGACCACATTCCTCCCACACCCCCTAACCCCCGAAGAGGGCACCTCCAACGCACATTCTCCACGAAATTTTCCTCTCGCAGAATATTTCGATAAAACGCGAATGTGCAGAGGGCGGTTCCCCCTTCGGGGGTTAGGGGGCGTGGGTTGCCGACAATCACGCCGCAACACTCGCCGAATAAATCTATACCACAAATGCTTCTCAACACGCACTCCTTCTACTCCTACAAATACGGCACACTGTCGTTGAAACGCCTTTTCTCCGAAGCGAAAGAGAAAGGACACTCTGCATTCGCGCTCACCGATATCAACTCTACATCGGCTTGTATTGATTTTATTCGTCTTGCGCCCGAAAATGGAATCCGTCCTGTGGTAGGAATAGATTTTCGTAACGACAGCGAACAGAAATATATTGGCATCGCGCGCAACAACGCAGGATTTCGCGAACTCAACGAACATCTCACGAAATACAGTCATGCACACGAACCATTTGAAAATCGCGCTCCGGCTTTTTCGAATGCGTACATCATTTATCCGTGGAGTGAGAATACTCCGAAACAATTACGCGGAAATGAGTTCATCGGCATTCGTCCTTCGCAAGTGAACAAACTGATTTTCTCTGAACTCAAAAAGAAACCGAGAAAACTTGTTGTACTTGCTCCCGTAACATTCGCCTGCAAAAAAGATTTCAATGCGCACCGTTTGTTACGCGCCATCGACACGAATGTATTACTGAGCATGCTTCCAAAATCGGAACAAGCACACGCCGATGAAATGATGATGACTGAATCCGAAATCCGCATGGCATTCATTCAGTTTCCTCAGATTGTTGAGAACTCACGACAAATCATGCTTGACTGCGGAATCAAATTCGAATTCAAGACCAACAAGAATAAAAAACATTTCACAGGTTCTCCTGCAGAAGATTTCGAACTCATTCAAGCGGAATGCGAGAAAGGTTTGATCTACCGCTATGGAGATGGTGAAATTCCAACCAACGTTACCGAACGCGTCGAGAAAGAACTCAAACTCATTCGCGATCTTGATTTTTGTTCGTACTTCCTCATCAACTGGGACATGGTGAACTTCGCGCGAAGCAAAGATTACTACTATGTAGGCCGTGGCTCAGGTGCAAACAGTATGGTCGCGTACCTTCTTCGCATCACCGATGTTGATCCGATTGAACTCGATTTGTATTTCGAACGGTTCATCAATCCGTACAGAACAAATCCGCCCGACTTTGATATTGATTTCTCTTCCTACGAACGCAATGATGTCACGAAATATTTATTCGATCGGCACGGATGGGAAAATACTGCGCTCGTTGGTGCTTACAACACATTGCAAGGTCGTTCTGTAGTTCGTGAACTTGGAAAAGTTTTCGGAATGCCTGTGGATGAAATCAATCGTTTGCAACACGCAAAACAATATTCGCAAGTTGATGATCTTGGAAAGCTCGTATTGAAATACCACGATCACATACAAGGTTATCCAAGTCATTTGAGTGTGCATTCGAGCGGAGTAATTATCTCTCACGAACCGATGAGCACATATACCGCAACGATGATGCCGCCGAAAGGATTTCCCACTGTGCATTTCAGTATGCTTGAATCCGAAGATATCGGTCTGCATAAATTCGATGTCCTTGGTCAGCGCGGATTAGGCAAGATCAAAGACTCGATGCAGATCATCAAAGACAATCGTGGTGACGAATTCGACATTCATGACATCAAGCGCTTCAAGCAGGATCCGGAAATAAAAAAATATCTGAAAGCCGGAGACGCGATCGGATGTTTCTATGTAGAATCTCCAGCGATGCGAATGTTGTTAACGAAATTGCGCGCAGATGATTATTTACGTCTCGTTGCAGCGAGTTCGATTATTCGCCCTGGTGTTTCTCAAAGCGGAATGATGCACGAATACATCATGCGTTTCCACGACGAAGAAAGACGAAATAAAGCACGCGCAGCACTTCCTGAACTGTACGATATTCTCCACGAAACATACGGAGTAATGGTGTATCAGGAAGATGTGATTAAGGTAGCGCACTATTTCGCAGGACTTCCATTATCAGAAGCAGATGTTTTACGAAGAGGAATGTCGTGGAAATTTCGCGAACGCAATCAGTTTGAACTGGTGAAAGCCAATTTCTTTGACAACTGCAAGAAGAAAGGCCACAAAGAAGAAACGGTGCAAGGCATTTGGACACAAATCGAAAGTTTTGCGAACTACGCATTCTCGAAAGGGCATTCCGCGAGTTACGCCGTGGAAAGTTTTCAGGCTTTGTTTCTGAAAGTGCATTATCCGCTCGAGTACATGGTGGCTACACTGAACAACGGCGGTGGATTTTATCGTCGCGATGTGTATTTGCATGAAGCGAAAAAATATGGTGGCATCATTGAACTTCCCTGCATCAACAAGAGTGAAGCGCTGTTTCAGATTTACGGAAAGCAGATTTACATCGGACTAGGTTTCATCACGAATGTAGAAATGCTGACGGTTACACAAATTGTTCGTGAGCGAATGGAGAATGGACCGTTTGCCAACCTCCGCGATTTTCTTCGGCGCGTTTCCGTAACAATCGAACAACTTCGTCCGCTCATTCGTATTGGAGCATTCCGTTTCACAGGGAAATCGAAAAAAGAATTAATGTGGG
>CAZBYM010000408.1:0-4121 GCA_964495745.1 uncultured Chryseobacterium sp.
CCACCAGCTTCTGCTTCAAGGAGGAAATGGCCTGCGTAATTGCTTCCCCATTCACTTGGATATTCATCTCCCGGCCAATAACCGAGTCCACCACTCGTGGTTTGAAAATCGCGTAGACGAACAATTGCTGCTTTCACATTATCATTCACGCGACCTTTTTGTTTTGTGTCAAGTTCAACAACTTGTTCCAGATACAATTGTGGGAACGCAGCAGATGTAGTTTGCTCGAGGCATCCGTGCGGATACATCAATAAGTAATCGAGTCGTTCTCCTAGATTTAATGGTGGAATACTACTGATTTCAAGCACTCCGGAATTTGTTCCTTGAATTCCAATTGGCGTATAGTCTGTTGTCCAGCTTTGTCCGGGATCAACAATTGTTTCAAACGCATCTGTCATTCTTGGATTCGGATTTCGCACGTCGATTTCTATTTCATAGACTGATCGTTCTGTTCCGCTCGTTGCAATAATCTTGACTGTTCCAAGTCCGGCAGATTTAGCAACATTCAATTTGAAGGAAAGCACTTCTTCACCAACATCATTGAAAGAAACCGATTTTGTAGATCCGTCTGCTATTGTAAACATGTTGTTTGTGCTCACCGTGACAGAAACATCTTTGATTTTTTTCTCCATCGCGAAAATATTCACCGGCAAGTCAACTGTTTCTCCTGGGCCAACTACGCGCGGTAATGTTCCGAGAATCATCAATGGTTTTCGAACAGGCACAACTTTTTCTGCATTGCCATAAGCGGCTTCTTGTCCAGCCACAACCATCACGCGCACACTTCCTACATATTGTGGCATCATGATGTTGTGCACTTTCTTTTCTCCTGGTTTCAATGCAAACGGACCGATGTATCGAACCATAGGCTTGAAACGATTTGCTTTTTGATTTCCTGTTGCTTCTCCTTCACCATCTCCTCCAATTCCAAGTACGCGTTCTAATTCCGCACCGTAAGCACCCATTACCATGTCGTACATGTCCCAGGTTTTTACGCCGAGCGCTTCACGAGCGTAGAAGTGATTCCATGGATCGGGAGTTTTGAATCGTGTTAGATCGAGCAAACCTTCATCAACAACTGCAAGTGTATACGTCATTGGTTTACCTGCTGTTTCTGAAACGGTGATTGAGGCAACTTCTTCAGGTCGCCAAACAGCAGCTGTTGTAATTACAGGAGTTAAATGTGTTTTTGGATCATCAACTGTAATTGGAATTACGCCATACATGCGAATTGGTGCATCATTGATTGTTTGCGCATGAGGTTGAATTAATGTCACGCCAATGTAAACGTTTGGCGACATCGCAGCCGTAACAGGAATGGTATACGTGATGTTTCCTTTCGTCACAGACTCCAACCAAAACTGATTGATGATGGTCGCTCCTGATTCAACAGTAATTAATGCTCGGCCTTGTCCAGGAGATGGAATGGTCAGGTTGATATTTTCTCCGACCGTATACGATTTCTTATCAGAACTGAATTGCAACAAACTCGCGGCTTCATTCGTACGTGTAGAGCTTCCGTCCCAGTATGGCCAATCAAACCAACAAAGTTTTCCTGTTGAGTGACCGGATTTTGTATCAGTAACTCGAATGAAATATCGACCGTATTGATCATCAGGTACGCGTACTTTAAATGATCCGCGACCTTTACCGTCTGTACTGATTAAAGTATCCATCACCGGTTCATAGTAATTACTGTTGATGTAGTAAGCGAGGTCGTCGTAACCGGAACTCCACCACCATCTCCAGCTTACTTTGTATACTTGAACTTTGAGATCGCTACGTTGTGCTGATTTCCCTGTTTCATCAAGAGAAGCAACGAGCATGGTATATTCTTTTCCAGTATACAATGTTCCGCCCCAACCGCTTCCAGCCGGAGTAAATAATCCAACATAGTGAGAGTACGGAGAATATTCGCTGGTGAAATAATCAATACTGAATGCACCACCTTGTTCAAAAACGCGGGTGTTGAATGAAGCATTAAGTTTTCCAGGAGCACCTTTCGCATTGATCTTCGGTTCGAAACTTGCTTTTCCATTTTCGTCAAGTGTACCATCGAACACAGTTTGGTTTTCTGTATAGAAATGGGATGAAGGATCATCAAATTCGTAATTGTCAAATCCTTTAAACTTCGTGTCTGATGCGTATAAGGAAACATCAACTTGCGCTTTCAGGTTTTTCGCCGGAGAACCGTGCAACCATTTTGAATCAAGAAGAATCTTATCATCTTCTTTACTCGCGAGACCATCAGTTCCAAAATCCATATTGATCTTGAGACGATTGGGCATGATAGTTTCCACTTTCAAATTTTTCGTGAAAACAGCACCTCCAACTTTTACTTTTGCCATCCAATATCCGGTTGGCGCGTCAGGATCAGTAGGAGTAGGGAACGAATAAAATCCATTCACTGAAGTTGCTTTCACCGAACGATTCACTAGTTGTCCTCGAGCGTTATACAATTCAAAAGTGACAGGATGCGTTTCAGGAAGAACATTTTGTTTGTCTTCCAGAATAAATCCTAAGAACAGTGTATCTCCCGGTCTCCACACGCCACGCTCTCCATAAATCATTCCTTTGATTCCTTTTACAACATCTTGACCAGCGACATCAAATGCACTGAGAGAAAGCGCAGATCCATCATCGAGTTTCAAATAGCCGCGTTGGTTACCATTCTTCGCGATGAGTAGAAATGGTTTCTTCTTCGGAAGTTTTACAGTTGCAAATCCATTTACATCACTCTTGAAAGACGTGATCAATTGATTCTGGTAATTGTATAATTCCATTTCAACGCCACTCAAGGGCATTGTTGTTTTTATGTCGTTGACTGCGAAAAGCATTGTTCCATCATTACCGCGTTTCGCCATCAGGCCCAGATCGGACGCGAGTACATTTCTTGAAATCCCACGATTGTAGAAATATGCCGGTGAGCATGGGTCGTCACGATCGCCATCCCAATACCAATAGTAATCATCGTAATAATCTCCTCCGTAATAACCGTATTCTTCTCCGTTATCCGCCTCGGGATCGAATTCAGCTTCTGGTTTAGGAGTGTATTCATTCTCTTCGCTAATCGTAGTGTCTTTCGGACAATTGTACATCGAGTACTCTTTACGGAAACTGATATTTACTCGGTAAATCGCACCGGGTTCTGTCTTGATTAATTCTCCAAGATCAAGGGAAAATGTTGTCCATCTTCCGTAATCAGATTTTGCTTTGATGTTCAGGTCAACTTTCTTCTTCAGCACAACTTTTCCTACGCGATACATTTCACTGCTTCCTTCCAGCGTGTTGGTCTGAAGAAATTGCGGAATATTGTTTTCGAAAATCCGGATGATTTTTACGTCAACCGCGTTAAGATTTACAACTTGAAAAGGGAACAATAATCCTTTTTCGCTGTTAGGAAGAATTACTCCATTTCCAACCAATTTCAATTCCGGTTTGAGATCTTCGAATTTTACCGTTTGCTTGAATGATTTCGGTAAACCAAATCCGAGAATATTCTTAACTCCGGAATTAACACTCACCGAATATTCACTTGTGAGATGTTCAGAAGGATAAACACGGATATCGTTGTCTTCTACTGTATAACGATAGGTGGAGTTTGATTTGTCAATAGAAATCAAGCCATTCAATTCCTGTTTTTCCATGATTGGATCGGAGAATTGAACAACCACGCATTGCTCTTGACCTTGTTCAACGTGAACAGAAAGTACTTTGAAATCTTTGAGAGAAGGAACTTCAATTGTTTTCTTTTCATAAAACTCAACACCCAATGATTTTCCATTGAAATCAAGGTCAAAACTTCCTGCTTTTTCTGAGCGCGAAATTGAATCCACGGTAAAACGATGCGTAACGTGATCGTTTTCATGTTCCCACTTTACAGAAAGATTTTTTCCATTCTGTTTTGCAAGGAGTGTTTGTTCCACAGACGCGTTATCAGCGGCATCGGCTGTAACAATTGTTCCGCGAAGTTGTTGCCAACGCAATGTTTTCTTGTCAATAGTTTTTGTACCATCCAGAACGTAATCCAGAGATTGCTTCATTGTCCTGAAGTTGAATTTCATCGTTTGGAGATTCTCCGGCAAATTAGGAAGTAGTTTTCCCAATGAAAATTCAACATC
>CAZBYM010000409.1:0-4114 GCA_964495745.1 uncultured Chryseobacterium sp.
TATCACCACCCGAACCTGCAGTAAGGAAAATCGAGAAGATGATCAAAACAACGATTCCACCAACGTAAACAACAATCTGCACTGCAGCAATAAATTCATAGTTCAACCAAAAGTAAAGTCCTGCTATTCCTATTAAAGAGAACAACAGATAAATAGCAGAACGGAAAATCTTCGCAGAAGTCACGGCAAGGATTGCTCCTCCCAAAGTGATTGCAGCCAACAAATAAAATATGATAATTGATGCGCTCATTTACTCTACTCCTGCTTTTACTTTTGATCCTTCAACATTCAGGATTTTTTTCAATTTCTTTTTATCAAAAACACTGTGCTCAAATTCCTGTCCCATAATAATTGCTGTAGTAGGACAAGCCTCAATACATAAGTTGCAAAACGTACACATATCAAGGTGATAGACCCATGTATCGATTGCTTTCTTCTTCTTTCCGTCGGGTTGTAATTCCTGTTTGGTTATGATCTTGATTGAACCGTTCGGGCAGGAAAGTTCACAAGCCTGACAACCCGTACAACGATGTTCATTGTTCTCATCATGTGGCATAATTACTTCTCCCCGAAAACGCTCAGGTAAATTCAACGAAGCTTTGTTCTCCGGATATTCCTGGGTCAGAATTTCCTTGTGGTGGGTGAAATAATATCCCGTCAGCTTCATCCCGGTCGCAAGCGACTTGATTGAACTGAATATTGTCGAGAAGTAATTACCTAGTCCCATGTTCGTTTTATCAGAAGTGCCAACCCATTATCGCCATTAACGTAACGAGCAGAATATTGATCATGCTTATTGGTAATAAATATTTCCATTCGAGATTCAAAAGTTGATCGATTCGCAAACGTGGAAACGTCCATCTGAACCACATGATAATGAATACGAGGAAGAATGTTTTTCCAAAGAACCATACAAATCCCGGTACATAATCCATAACGTGATTGAAACCATTGTCCGTTCCGAAATGCAGCGGCATCCAACCTCCAAGGAAAAGTGTAGCTCCCATCGCAGCTACGATAAACAGATTGACATACTCGGAAAGTAAAAACATCGCAAACTTCATTCCCGAATACTCAGTATGAAAACCTGCTGTCAATTCAGATTCTGCTTCCGCCATGTCGAATGGTGCTCGATTAATTTCCGCTGTTGAAGCTACAATGAAAATTACAAAAGCAATCAGAACAGGAATATGTCCTTTGAAAATCCACCAACCGTCCTGCTGACTCATCACGATATCGGAGATTTTCAAACTTCCGGTCAGAACTACAATTGCAATGAGAGAAAGCCCAATCGATAATTCGTAACTCACAATTTGAGCGCCACTGCGCATTGCTCCTAATAATGAGTATTTATTGTTACTCGCCCATCCTGCCATGAGAATTCCAATAACTGAAACGGAAGAAATCGAAGCAACATACAACACCCCAATGCTCATATCCCATATCACGAATCCATTTGAGTATGCAATTGGAGCAATCGCGCACATTGTGGCTATCACCATAATGTATGGAGCAGCATTGAAAAGAAATTTATCAGAAGCCGTTGGTGTAAGTCCTTCTTTGAAAAGTAGTTTTACTGTATCAGCGACGATTTGCAATGTTCCTTTTGGTCCAACCCGATTTGGCCCAAGACGCAATTGCATGAAAGCAGCAACTTTCCGCTCCATGTATCCTAAAGTAAAACTCAACATTACCAGAAAGCCGATAAGCACGATTCCAACAATCGACATCTCGGTAATCATCAACAGAATATCGCTGCTGATCGCTCCGGCCAGATGAGTGTGAATATTATGCGCTATTTCGCTTAGTGTGATCATTCAATTATCTATCAACGTCAGGTATTACAAGATCAAGTGTCGACATTACCGCTACCAGATCACCGATTTTTCCCCCTTTTACCATTTGACCTAAAGCAGAAAGGTTCGAGAAGTTGGGTGAACGGAACTTCACACGATACGGAGTTGATCCGCCGTCGCTCACCAGAAGAACACCAAGTTCACCTCGCGCAGTTTCAACTTTAGAATAAAATTCTCCTTTTGGCAATTTGATTACCGCTTTTGTTTTTCCAACAAACTCTCCTTCAGGAATAGTATCAATCAACTGATCGATGATGTGAAAGCTCTGATGCATTTCTTCGATGCGAACTGCATAACGAGCCCAGCAATCACCACCTTCATCAATTATTTCTTTGAAATCAACACGATCGTAAGCGTCATATGGATAATGTTTTCTCACATCACAACTCACACCTGAAGCACGCGCAACCGGTCCGCTTGTTCCGAGTGAAATTGCGTCTGCTTTCGAAAGTAAGCCAACATTTTTCGTGCGGTTCTGAAAAATAATATTTCCGCTGAGCAACTCGTCGTATTCGTGAATATTTTTCCGGAATATTTTTACAAGCTCTTTTGTCTTGGCAACAAAATTCGGATGCACGTCAGCCATCAATCCTCCCGGAACAATAAAGTTCTGCGTTAACCGCGCACCACACGATTCTTCCATGATATCGTTAATCATTTCTCTTTCGCGGAATGCGTAAAAGAAAGGACTAACCGCTCCTAAATCAAGACCCATGCATCCCCACCACAATGCGTGCGAAGCCAATCGGGTTAGTTCAGAAAATAATGTGCGAATTACTTTCGCACGCTCTGGAACTTCTACTTGCAATCCGGCTTCAACAGCAAGCGCACAAGCCTGATTGTTCATGTGCGCAGATAAATAATCCATCCGGCTTGTAGAAAATATATACTGACGATACGAAAGACTCTCGCACATCTTCTCGATGGAACGATGAATGTATCCAAGATGTGGTTCGCATTTTTTTACGGTCTCGCCGTCTAGCCAGACTTTCAAATGCAACACGCCATGTGTCGAAGGATGTTGCGGTCCGATGTTGATGATGAACTCGCCATCTTCTGTTATTTGATCTTCGCCTAATAGCATCAGAGTTCAATCATATTAGCATCTTCATAATTCTTTCTGAGCGGAAATCCTGGCCAATTATCATCGAGAAAAATTCGTCTGAGATCAGGATGTCCGAAGAATTTCACTCCGAAAAGATCAAATACTTCCCGCTCGTGAAATCTGCAGTGAGCCAGATTCCAGAAACAGAATCAATAGCAGGATGTTCAATGTCTTCGATTTTTGCCTTGATCACTATTTCATGACGATGCGTTAATGATCGCATGTGGTAAAACATAGTGAAGTGCGTTTTGTAATCAACACAAGTGAGACAAAACAAATAATCAAAATCCAAATTAGTTCGCGTGCGCAGTTCTTTCATCAATGGCAACAACATTTTGGAATCGATACAGCCATTTAGAAATTGCCCGCCTTCTTCAAAAGTGATCACAGCGTCTCCGCTTGAATTGAAAGCAGCTGTTACTGCTTCTGCAACTGCCGACTGTAAATCCTCTCTGCTCATTCAACAATTGTTTTCGGTTTCCGGAAATATGGTTCGTGCTTGATCTTTTCCTGAAGTGTAATCATTGCATGCAACAACGCTTCCGGTCGCGGAGGACAACCTGGAATATAAACGTCAACAGGAATTACGTGATCAACTCCTTTTACTACAGAATATGTATTGTAAAAAAACGGTCCGCCCGAAATTGTGCAAGCGCCCATAGCAATTACATATTTAGGATCGGCCATTTGATCGTAAAGTCGTTTTAGAACCGGCGCCATTTTCATGACGATTGTTCCCGCAACAATAATCAGATCGGCTTGACGAGGAGTTGCACGTGCAACTTCAAATCCAAATCGCGACCAATCATGTCGTGCCGAAGCAGCAGACATCATTTCAATTGCACAGCAGCTTGTTCCGAAAACAAGAGGCCAAAGTGAATTCGCTCTTGCCCAATTAACGGCATCATCAAGTTTTGTCACAAGAATTCCGCCATCATTTGTAGGATCAACCGTTCCAGGAAACGGATCACCCATCTTCTTTACATCTAAATCCATGTCAACACTCCTTTCATGTTATAAGAATTTACGCCTAGCAAACGGTGAACTGCGAACGGTGAACTGCGAACGGTGAAAACTACATCCATTTCAATGCTCCTTTCCTATATGCGTAAAGTAATCCCATGAAGAGAATAAACATGAATACTACAATCTC
>CAZBYM010000410.1:0-4097 GCA_964495745.1 uncultured Chryseobacterium sp.
CTTCAACATCAGCATCGGCACGATCAACAACCTCGTCGATATCTCGCTGATCCGGAACATCCTCTGCTCGGCGATCACGACCGACGACGTCCGCGCCCTGAAGGACTTCAACGACACCGGCGCCCTCGACGCCATGAAGCCGATCTGCGCGGTCTTCTCGCAGCGCGGTGAGATCGGCCTGCTCAAGAACATCATGCTCGGCCTCGGTCGCCACTACGACCGCGCCATGCGCCCGACGGAGCCCACGGCCAAGAGAAGTTCTTTAAGGGCAAGGTTATCGTGTTGATTGGTCCAAGACAAGTTGGGAAAACTACACTGGTGCGACAGCTTCTAATCGGAAAAGATCACTTGTTTTTGGATGGTGATGATCCTGAAGTCAGGGACATTTTAAGTAAAGCAGGCACATCGCGATTAAAAGCGATCATTGGTAAATATCAAGTGGTGTTTATTGATGAAGCCCAACGCATAGAAGAAATAGGACTGATCGCGAAAATGATTAATGATCAGTTTAAAAGTGTTCAACTTATACTGAGCGGATCGTCTGCGCTTGACATCAAGAATGCAACTCAAGAATCTTTGACGGGACGCAAATTTGAATACCACTTGTTTCCGATTAGCTGGGAAGAGTTCGAAGACGATGCAGGTTACGTGGAAGCCTCCGCGCAATTTGAAGAAAGGTTGATCTTCGGAATGTATCCGGAAGTCATTAATAACAGAGCAAATGCTAGAGAGGTTCTGAAGCAGTTAACGACAAGTTATCTGTATAAGGATGTATTGTCGTTGACGGGTATAAAAAAACCAGAGTTGTTGGATAAGTTACTTAAAGCATTGGCATTGCAACTGGGAAGTGAAGTGTCTTATAATGAACTTGCCAACCTGCTTGAAATCGACAAAGCAACAGTATCGAAGTACATAGATCTTCTGGAGAAAACATTTATTGCTTTCAGGCTGCACAGTTTCAGCAGAAACCAACGGAACGAAATAAAGAACAACCGCAAGATCTATTTTTATGATAATGGAGTGCGTAACATGATCATCAACAATCTGAATCCTCTGGAACTAAGAAATGACAAAGGTGCGCTTTGGGAGAATTTTTTAATCAGCGAGCGTCTCAAGCTGCAATCCTATCATTTGGTGTACACCAATAACTATTTTTGGCGCACAGTCCAAAAGCAAGAAATCGATTTTATTGAGGAATCGAACGGAAAAATTTCTGCTTACGAATTCAAATGGAAGAGTCAAGGTAAGAAGAAAATACCGGCATCCTTTATTCAGAATTACGGTGCTGCGGGAACGATTATTGACAAAGAAAATTTTCGAAAATTTGTGAGGATGCAAAAATAATATTCCTGCACTAAAAAAATCCCGCACATTTCTGAAGCGGGATTTTTTTGTGGGTATTAGAAATTTAAGAATGGTGATCTTGAAAGCGGCTTTGTGCTAATTCGTTAGCACGCACTATTTTGATGCTTTATTGGAAAGTCGCACTAACTCCTGAATTAATTCTCTATTAGATTCATAATTCGAAAGGCCCTTCCTGCATTTTATCCGTGTTTTTTTCGAAGTAAGTTCCATTATTAGCATTCTACTTACAGTATCATCGATGAATTTCACGTCATATTTACCTCTAAAAATATCATTATTCGCATTTATTGAAAGATACAATGGAGACTTCTCTGTAATGGACCAGGAGCCATCTTTTGCTGTATAGTTAGCGGTCACGCCGCAATCAGTCGCAAGCAATTCTGGCAGTGTGCAATACTCTTTCTCTAAATGCAAAATATTAATATTGAGGCATGCTCTAACATCTACGCCGTTGTAAGCTATGGTATCTATACTCCATCGACCAAGAGTTGAAGATTTAACTTCATCTTCTTTGCATGATAGCATACCTATAGCCGCTACAAGAAAAATAGTGCTGGTGCGATTTAAAAACTTCTTCATATTTCTGCTGTAGTTCTGTAAGTAAAAAATCCCGCTCTATACTGAAGCGGGATTTTTTATAAATAGAATTTCTTAATCAATGATGATCACCGCAGCCTTCGTGTTTGTCAGCAGATTTGCATTTTCCTTCGCATGTTCCATCACCTTTCATTGTACAAACTCCTGCGTGAGAAACACATTCTGCTTTCATTTCAGGAGTGCATCCCATTGAGTCGCATTTCTTAGCACATTCTTCTTTTGTCATGTGCGCACATTTCGTCATGTCGCAAGCTTGTTTGTCTTTGCAGCATGCGGCATTGTTTCCTTCGACACATTCAATTCCATCTTTCATATCGCAGTGTGATGAAGAAGTTGCACCGAAACCTTCGATACCTACGATGTACGGAGCAATTACTAAGGAAACGATTGACATCAATTTGATCAGGATGTTCATCGATGGACCAGAAGTGTCTTTGAATGGATCTCCTACTGTATCACCAGTAACTGATGCTTTGTGTGGTTCTGATTTCTTGTAGAACATTTCTCCATTGATCATTACACCTTTCTCGAATGACTTCTTAGCGTTGTCCCAAGCACCACCAGCGTTAGACTGGAAGATTCCCATCAACACACCGGATACAGTTACACCAGCAAGTAATCCACCAAGAACTTCAGGGCCCATTGTGAATCCAACAATTACTGGAGTTAGTAGAGCGATTGCACCTGGCATCATCATTTCACGGATAGAAGCTTTCGTAGAAATCGCAACGCATTTTTCGTATTCAGGTTTCGCTTTGTATTCCATGATTCCTGGAATTTCGCGGAACTGGCGACGAACTTCTTGCACCATATCCATTGCCGCTTTACCAACCGCCTGGATACACAACGCAGAGAAGATGAAAGGAATCATTCCACCTACAAATAATCCTGCTAGCACAGGCGCTTTGTAAATATCGATTGCATCAATTCCTGCAATACCAAAGAATGCGTCGAATAATGCAAGTGATGTTAATGCTGCAGATGCAATTGCAAATCCTTTTCCAGTTGCAGCAGTTGTATTTCCAACAGCATCGAGGTTGTCTGTACGTTCACGAACTTCAGGAGGAAGCTGACTCATTTCAGCAATACCGCCTGCGTTATCCGCGATTGGCCCGAACGCGTCAATAGCCAATTGCATAGCTGTTGTAGCCATCATACCGGCAGCAGCGATTGCAACGCCGTATAATCCTGCGCAGTAATACGACGCAACAATTCCTGCTGCGAGTGTCAGGATTGGAATAACTGTTGATTTCATTCCAACAGCTAATCCACCAATGATATTTGTTGCGTGACCGGTTGATGATTGTTGAATAATGGAAAGCACGGGTTTCTTTCCCATTGCGGTGTAATACTCCGTAACGATACTCATAATGGCACCAACAATAGTTCCGACAACGATTGCCATGAACACACCCATTTTAGTAAATGTTGTTGTGCGCAAATGAATTTCTCCATCAGGCAACATCCACATCACAACGAAATACGAAGCGACAACAGTGATAAGCATGGAAGCCCAGTTACCAAGGTTCAATGCATTCTGAACACTTGACTTGTCATCCTTAATTGTAACAAACCATGTTCCAACAATAGAGAATACGATTCCCAATCCGCAAATAACCATTGGTAATAAGATCGGCGACATTCCACCGAAATTATCTGTGAGCACAATTTCCTGTCCGAGAACCATTGTTGCAAGAATAGTTGCAACATACGAACCGAATAAATCTGCGCCCATTCCTGCTACGTCACCAACATTATCACCCACGTTGTCTGCGATTGTTGCAGGATTACGAACATCGTCTTCAGGAATTCCTGCTTCTACTTTTCCAACAAGGTCAGCGCCAACGTCAGCAGCTTTGGTATAAATTCCACCACCAACACGGGCGAACAATGCGATTGATTCAGCACCAAGAGAGAAACCAGTTAATACTTCAACAGCTGTTTTCACAGTGTGATCGCCCAGGTCAGCGAAGATGGCAAGGAATGCGATGAACAGTCCGCCAAGTCCGAGTACAGCTAAACCAGCAACGCCAAGGCCCATAACAGTTCCACCGGTGAAAGAAACTTTCAAGGCTTGCTTAAGACTTGTGCGAGCAGCTTGAGTTGTACGAACGTTTGCTTTTGTCGCGACTTTC
>CAZBYM010000411.1:0-4075 GCA_964495745.1 uncultured Chryseobacterium sp.
ATAAAAATCCAGCGAGTCAGCATGTGCAGAACCAAGTCCGGAAAATAAAACAAAAATTGTTTTCATCGGGGAAAGTAAATTCATACTTGCAAAATCATTCCAGGTGGATTGTAAATCGGATTCCAGCCTCAATTCGGCCGGGTTCTCTAGGTTGGTAGACACCAACAAAAATCGCATTCGGATACCGCTTTTGATAGGCAACCAGCTCCGCAAGCGGAAAAATAAATCCTCGCGTTTGAGATGTTGCATTATAATAAACAGTGGCGTCTGTTCGATCGTTCGTAATAAAAAGTTCATGATTCCCTATTTGCGGACCACCACAACCGCCAACGTTCACACGAATGGAATCGCCCAACTTGATACTGTCTATTTTCAGCGTAATGTTGATGGGATTATTGGGCCCAAAGTCTCCGATTTGCTTGTCGTGAAAATAAACATGGTAAAAGTCGATGGTGTCCGCATGGGCAGAAATAATCCCAGTGAACATGGCGATACATCCAAAAATCAAACTTTTCATGTTAAACCAATGTTTCATTGCCACGTCTAATATACACATTGAACACTGCGTTCTTGATAGATTGGCATGTTTAGCCATTGATTGCAAGGTGAAATTCACGTATTTTTAACATCGCAAGCACTTAAACCCATTGAATGAATAAACTTCTACTTTCCACATTTTCCATATTCCTGTTTTTTTCTTCTCCCGCGCAAATCTTCATCAACGAAGTTTCCAGTGCGGGATATGCCGGTTTTCCTGATGAAGATGGCGACACGAAAGACTGGGTTGAATTTTACAACGCGGGTTCGACAGCAGTTGACATGACGGGTTACCAAATAATCTGCAACGAAGGATTGGAATCACGCGCATGGACGTTCCCGACAATTTTTATTCAGCCTGGCGATCATCTCACTGTATTTTTCTCAGGAAAAAATCGTCGCGATTATTTCGATCATTGGGAAGTTCCGGTGTCCCCGCAAATTCCGTTCAGATATTTTCCGGGATTATTTCAGCCTCCGTCAAATTGGGCAGATGTCAATTTCAACGATTCGGGCTGGAATCTTGGCAATGGGCCAATTGGTTACGGTGACGGAGATGATTCAACTGTAATTGCTCCAACGATTTCACTTTATCAACGCGCTTCATTCAACATAGCGGATACAGCCAATGTTGTTACAGCAGCATTTCTTGTGGACTTTGATGATGCGTTTGTTGTTTATCTCAATGGAAAAGAATTGTGCCGCTACAATGTTGGCGCATCGGGCGTTCCTTGCGCATACAATGATTACGCTTTTGATGATCACGAGGCGGAAGGATATCAGACAGGCGGCTGGTCAGGATTGTTTTTTGCGAATGCCGCGATGATCGACAGCATGATTGTTCCAGGAACAAATACTTTTTCGGTTGAAACTCATAATGCAGCTACGGGCCTTGACGATCTGACCATGCTTCCGGTTCTCTTATTAGGAATTGCCGACACGAGTATCACCTATTTCCCCTTTCCGGCGGAAGTGAATCTTCACACTAGTTTTTCATTGAACAGCACAGGCCAGCAATTGATTCTGAAAAATGCTTCCGGCGGAATTGTTGATTCGATTACCATTGGCGGAATGCAGGTTGATCATTCCCGAGGTCGTCAACCTGATGGATCTGCAAATTGGTGTTTGTTCACACAGCCAACTCCTGATACGAGTAACTATTCTTTATCGTGTTATTCAGGTTATGGGCCATCACCAACAATAGCGCTCACCTCAGGATTTTATTCGGGCACACAAACAACAACAATTTCTTCGGCAACCACTGGCAATGTACATTACACCTTGACAGGCGAAGATCCTCAAATTACATCGCCGGTTTATTCTACTGCAGTCGCGATTGCATCTACGCTGGTGTTACGAGCGAAGTTAATTCCTTCTGATACATTCTATCTACCGGGACCAGTTGCTGCAGCGTCTTATTTCATTGACGAAGATGTGCGCTTGCCTGTCGTTTCAATCATGACCGATCCATACAATCTCTTCGATCAGAATTATGGAATCTACATGTTGAATACTCCCGACACTGCATTTTCCGATATTCCATTTCAGGATGCAAATTTCTGGCAAGGCTGGGTTCGCCCATGTAATGTTGCGTACTTTGATACGGCACATGTGTTGCAATTCGAAACACCTGCGTCGATTCGTATACAGGGAAACTGGTCTAAGATATTTGCGCAGAAAGGATTCTTCATTGATTGTGATGATGATTACGGAGCGAAACCACTCGACTATCAATTGTTTCCTGATAAACCGGCGACTGAATATCGAGGATTCAATTTGCGCAATGCAGGATCCGATTACAATAATTGTCATATGCGCGACCGGATGATTCACAAAACCGTACAACCCGTCTGCGATGTTGAAATGATGGATGGATTCGCGTGCGTTGTTTTTATCAATGGTGAATACTGGGGTGTTTATGAAATGCGGGAGAAGCAGGACAAACATTTCATCGCGAATAATTCGGTTGCTGATGATGACAGCATTGATTTTTTGCAATTTGATGGAGATGTCATTGAAGGCGATAATAAAAACTTCATTGACACGTATACATTCATCGGAGCGAATGACATGACGCAGCAGCCGATGATTGATTCTGCAGCGACTATGTTAGACTTTGAAAACTTCTGCGATTACTTCATCATCGAAACCTTTTACGCGAATACCGATTGGCTGGGAAGCTATACGAATAACATCAAATTCTGGCGACCAAGAAATATTCCGGGAAAGTGGAGATACGTTTTGTGGGATCTGGATCTTGCGTTGAATTCGGATACCATCAACATGCTTTCTACTGCTGTAAATCCTGTGACGTTGAATCCACATTCACTCATGTTGAATTCACTTTTGCAGAATGATTCGTTCAGAATATATTTTGTCAATCGTTATGCGGATTTGCTGAACACTACTTTCTATCCACAGAACACATACAACTACGTATTGAGTATGTATTACGAGATGCTTCCTGAAATGGGAAATCATTTCGCCAAGTGGGGCGTTGGAGGAACACCTTACACACCATCATGGCTTCAATGGCCTGTGGACACAGTTGATTGGACAGGAAATGTTGTCGACATGGCCAACATCATGTTTGCGCGACCAACTTATGTGCGCTCTCACATACAAACGCAATTTAGTTTGCCACAACAAATCGTGACAACATTCGATGTGTATCCTCTTGGGGCAGGCAATGTAAAACTGAACACGATTACTTTGGATTCTGTTCCGTGGCAAGGAATTTACTTCACTGGAAATCCAATAACAATGACAGCACTTCCAAACAACGGATATGAATTTCTGTATTGGGAGTATGCTTTGCCTGGAGACACTACACGTTACTACAATTCTGTTCTTCGCCTTGATGTAGATTCAGCAGAATATTTCCGGGCAGTTTTCAAAACAATTCCGCCTCCTGTAAATTCGTTCACGGTATTCCCAAATCCATTTGCAGACGAGATAACTGTCAACTATTCTATTTCAGAAACCGGTCCGATAACAATTCGCATTTTTGATATTACCGGCAGACTAGTTGCTGAGCCATTGCCATCATCCAGTTATGTTGCACCTGGAAATTATTCGATGACAATCAATGCCGCCGCACTTTCTCTTGCAGGAGGAATGTATTTCTTTGAGATGAGAAGTGGAGATTACAAAGAAGTTGTCAAAGTGATTAGCGGGCGGCCGAAGGATTAAATGACGTTGGTAGTGATTGAAATTGTACATTCTAATATTTATTTATGAAAAGCGTATTTCAATTCACGGCACTATCCTTGATTATCCTCGGGTCATCAATTCAGATGCGCTGCCAAACAATAATTATTCCGGTTGTTTATCATGTGCTGTATGCGAATGCTGCGCAAAATATTCCTGATTCGGTTCTTCAACATCAACTTGATGTGTTGAATGAAGATTACAACGCCAGCAATACTGATCTCTGGAAAGTTCCAACGGTTTGGCAACCGATCATTGGGAATATGAATGTGTATTTCGTATTGGCGAACATTGATCCGTCAGGAAATCCCACAACAGGTATTGAACG
>CAZBYM010000412.1:0-4055 GCA_964495745.1 uncultured Chryseobacterium sp.
TTCCACTTTTTCAGAATTGTAGAGTTTGAATTCGGGTGCAACTTGACCAATAGTAATCATCATAATTATTTTTTTGCTTGAACAAAGAAAGTTAATTTTCATGAGCATAAGGCCATGTCAGTTCCCATACATTAACTTTAGGGCGTGAGTACATTCAGCATGCTATTCTCCCGTCTATGCATTCCAATTATTTTATTGGTGTCCGTTTGGGTTTCAGCCAATCTAAAATGGGGAGAAAATCAAAGAAAATATGTTGTCATTTCAGACGGCAAAGGTTATTACGCGTATCTGCCGGCAACGTTTGTTTACCATGACATGAATATGATGTTCTTCGATAGTATCGAAGCAAAATACTATGATGAAAACACGCGTTACCAATACAGAACTGCTGCTCACGGAAAAGTAATTGACAAATATTTTGCAGGCGTTGCTGTAATGCAAGCACCCTTTTTTCTTGCCGGTCATTTTATTACGTTGATGAGCGATGAGCCTGCAGATGGATACAGCAAATGGTACATAATTGCTATCTGTATCGGCTCAATATTCTGGCTTGGCATTGGTCTTTTCTATCTCAGAAAATATTTACGACTTCATGGGGCGTCTGAAGTGCAATCTGCAGCAATTCTATTCCTGATATTTTTCGGCACAAACCTTTTTTATTATTCGTTAGTAGAGCCATGCATGTCGCACCTCTATTCATTTACATTGGTGAGTACATTTCTATACTTCGGCAAAAAGTGGATTGACTCGGGAAATAAAAAGTCGGCGCTGATGGCAGCAATTGTATTTGGAATGATTTTTCTCGTTCGACCGGTAAACATTCTTGCCGGACTTTGGCTCATTTACGAAGCAGGTGGATTTCAACTTATGTTCCTGCGCATAAAAGAAATTTGCAGGAAGCCTTCGGTTGGAATTTTGTCGCTCCTTTTACTCCTATTTCCGTTTACAATTCAAATGATCATCTGGAAAATTCAAACCGGACACTGGCTTGTTAATTCTTATGGAGACGAGTCGTTTCACTTTCTGAATCCACATTTGACTGATTTTCTATTCAGCTACAAGAAAGGTTTATTTGTTTATTTACCCATCACGCTTGTTTCGCTTTTCGGTTTTGCATCAATCTGGAAACGTGATCGCAAACGCGCCGTAATTGCATTAACGTTTTTTCTAAGCCTGTTTTACATACTCTCCAGCTGGTGGATGTGGTATTACGGAGGCAGTTTCGGAACACGAGTTATCGTGGAGTTCCTTCCCATGTTCGCACTTCTTCTCTTCTTCTTCTTGCGGAGTTTGAAAACCAAACTAACCAAAGCGGTTGGGTTTTCATTGGTTATTCTGCTTTCTCTCTTCTGCCAATTTCAAACACATCAATACCGTTATCTTATCATACATTGGTCGGAGATGACGAAGGAGAAGTATTGGGAGGTATTTGGGAAGGTGCCGTGATACTTTTGTTGACTTCGACTCCGCTCAGTCTGACAAAAGTTAATTTGTAAATAGCTCGGGGATTAAGGATTGGAAGAGAATACAAAAATATCGCAACCATAGTATTTATTTCGCCCGCTCTGATTGGGCAGTAGAATCAAAGTGTCTTTGGAAATCAAGAACTGCAATGTTTCATTAACGTTTCGATAAGCAGGGAATTCATAATTGACATACTTTTTATTCTTGTTTTCCTTATTTATTTCATAGTTGTAAATTAGTTGCAGAGTGTCGCTATGTACAACCCACGTTCCGTTTTGTCTTGGCGAATTCTCTGTACTCGTAAAATAGAATTTACCATTTTTCTTTAGAACGACAGAAGGACAAGTCTTCGAAGTGCTGTTATAACAACCAGTTTTGAAAAGGGGTTGATTAACCATGAAGGCACCTGCGCTATCCGGAAACTCCTTGCAAATAAGCTCAGCATCGCGCCTCCCGCACGACATACTTATTGCTCCGGATTCGTAATAATATACAGTAGAGTCGTCGATTCCATTCACATAAAATGTGCTCCGAGTTACAGAACCGCGCAAACTAAAAAAAACATTCTCGCCATTGAGTTCTCCATTCGAAAATGGTCGAACTTCCTGCAACTTCCCATTGCGATAATAAACCGTCCAAATACTATCCCTTTTATTCTCGTTGATAAATGCGCGAAGTTCCAACTTATATTGAACGTAAATATCATAAGCTCCGTCCGGAATTGCCGTTCTCAAATGATAGTATTGACCATACCAAACACCCATATCCTCACTATGTCCGAACTCAATCAAGGCAGTATCAGAAAGGTTCATACATGAATAATCTTCCTTCTCTGAAGCAGGAGAGTTCAGAAATATTTTAGTCTGGGAACTGACAGATAATCCGCACAAACAAAACATCAAGAGCAAGAGATTTCTCATTCGCGAATTATTTCCAAGGACAATTCGAAGTGCAATTACCGCAATGCAAAAAACACGTTAATCACATGCTCATCTTCAACCAAAGCACGACTTGTTGGTGGAAGTCCAACAGTTCCTCCATTTACAAATACCACACCTGAAGTTACATTACCCATTGAAGTAGGACTCCAATTATAGATTGCATTTGTGTTAGCCGGACTAGCCAATAAAACTTGCGTTGCGCCAGTGCAACACGCATCAACCGCATTATTGGTCAATACTACAATCGGCAACGCATTCGAATCAATAGGAACAATATTCGCAATAGCAATCCGACCTATCGAATCCTGTTGAGCCTGTCTTTGATTTACATCAACCACAGGATTAGGATTGTTTGGAATAACTTTTGGCGTTGCCTCGCTCGGATCCTTCTGAAGATTTGTTTTAGGCGACTGATCGTTATTGCCGTTTTGAACAATGACAGGAACATCATTTTCTGAAGGTGCAGGCAATTCAGGAACGGGAACTACGATAGCATTGTTCTCGTTAGGAGCAAGAGGAACTGTTTGAGCAGGTTCATTTTTTACAATGGTATTATTCTCAGGAAGATTGTTCGTGTTCACAAGGCGAAATACAGAAACAATTCCAAGAATTAGAATTACTCCAGCGAAAGCATAACGCACAGCAGGAATATCAAATCTCAATCTGTCCCGAAACCAAAAGCCAAGACTGTTCCACCATATCACACGCTTGCGACGTTGCTCATCGTCAAATGCTGCAAGTAGATCCGCTCGAACATGCTTCGATGGAACTAAATCTTCGTCCAGAATTCCGGAAGCACTGCGCAACTGATGCACCATTGATCGCATCTGTTCGTATTCTTCCTCTCCGGAGAACGCGTCAGAAATTGCACTTTTCTCTTCATTTGTGAGTTGCGCCCATGACTTCTCTCTAAGAAGCTTTTCTACATCAACTGATGGATTGTCCAATTCCTCTTTCATTATTGCTCCATTTTTTCATGCGGTGAATATTGCTTCAGTTTCCCTGACAATTTCCGCAACGTGTAAAATATTCTTGACTTAACTGTTCCTTCGGAAATATCCATGATGTCGCCAATTTCACGAACCGAAAGATTTTCTTCAAAGCGCAAAACGAAAACTGTTCTGTGATTTTCATCAAGTTTCTCCAATTCAGCACTCAAACTATTCATGAATGCTTTCCGATCGATGCGTTTTCCAAAATTATCGCCGTGTTCTGCAATCATCACATTCGTTACGCTCTCAAACTCGACTGGTTTTCTGATTTCCATTTTGCGGTATTCATTCTTACACATGTTGTGTGCTACACTGTACATCCAGGTTGTGAATTTTCGTTTCGCGTCGAATGAATCAGGTTGCTTGATGATTTTCATGAAAAAATCCTGAACAAAATCTTCTGCCTTCTCTTTGTCGCGCCACAACATACGGTGGAAGTACCTCATCAGTGCTGCGGAATATCGCGTATACAAAGTATCGAAAGCACGCTTATCGCCACGCACAACGCGCGACATTAATTCCTCATCGGAATGAGTTTTATATGTGCTTCCGAATAAACTCATTCCTCTGTTAGTCCTTCGTCCCGTATTGGCTCATCAAATCCTGCTCTGATTCTGATTTTTTTTGCTTTCTCGCGCAGCTCTTTTGCTTTACCGGG
>CAZBYM010000413.1:0-4052 GCA_964495745.1 uncultured Chryseobacterium sp.
CCTTCTGTTCCGATTTCCGTTGATACCTGGCGGAGTGAAATTGCCAAAAACGCTGTCGACTGCGGAGCGAATATCATCAATGACATTTCAGGCGGAACAATGGATGCGAATATGTTTGGAGAAATCGCGAAGCTGAATGTTGCGTATGTATGCATGCATATGAAGGGAACTCCACAGAACATGCAGATCAATCCGCACTACGAAGATGTTGTGAGTGAGATCAAAACTTATTTTGGCGCAAAACTTTCTGTTCTTCAAGACGCAGGAGTCAGTAACATTATTCTTGATCCCGGATTTGGCTTTGGGAAGGAAGTTCATCACAATTATCAGTTGATGCGGCATCTCGAATCATTCGTTTCATTAGGGAAACCTGTTTTGGTTGGAGTATCGCGCAAATCCATGATTACAAAATTTCTCGACGTAAAAACGGAAGATGCGTTGAACGGAACAACAGCTTTGCACATGATTGCTTTGCAAAAAGGAGCGAATATTTTGAGAGTGCATGATGTGAAAGAGGCGGTGGAGTGTATAAAAATCTATTCAATGTGCTAATCGGATAATTTGCTAATGGGATAATAAGAGTGAGGTGACAATCCGGCAAAAAAGAATCTTGAGTTTCAGTGTAATTGCCTTAATAACACATTAACCCATTACTACATTAGCACATTAACAGTATTTTTGACCATGCATTCATCTCCGTTGATTCTGCTTTTCATTTCTTTCCGTTGGCAGGATGCAATCGACATTTTTCTTGTTGCACTTCTGATGTATCAGTTGTACCGTTTGGTAAAAGGAACTGCTGCGTTGAATATTTTCATTGGAGTTGCGCTTGTCTATCTTTTCTATCGGTTCGTAAGGATGATGGACATGGATCTTTTTTCGAGTATACTGGGGAAATTTATTGATGTTGGAGTAATTGCTTTGCTGATTGTGTTTCAGCAGGAGTTGAGGCGGTTCTTTCTGTTTGTAGGAAGCTACAAAGGTCTAGGCGGACAGCGATTCACAAAAGCACTTTTCACCTGGGGAAGTGAGAGTAAATTCACTCCGCTGGACATTCCTGCCGTTGTTCGTTCCTGCAAAAATATGTCTGACGGAAAAACGGGAGCGATCATCGTCATTACAAGAAACAACGACTTGAAATTTTATTCAAACACCGGAGATCCGATTGATGCGAAAGTTTCTGTGCGAATGCTGGAAAGTATTTTTTATAAGAATAGCCCTTTGCATGATGGCGCTGTGATCATCACAAATAATACTATTCGTGCAGCGCGCTGTGTTCTTCCTGTTACCGAGAATAATGATTTTCCTGCTCATCTGGGAATGCGTCATCGTGCGGCTGTTGGAGTTACAGAGAACGCAGATTGTCTTGCAGTAACTGTTTCAGAACAAACCGGTGAAATTGCAGTTGCGAAAGAAGGCGTGATGCAATCGAATTTGTCGATTGATGAACTCAAAGAATTTCTGGAGAAGAATTTGAGTGAGAATTAATTCGGGAGAAAATGCCTGCGGCGCTTTACACGGCGAACGGAGTTACGGCGATCTGATATTCATTACCCACGAGAAACGGCGGATCGCTAAAGCGATCTGTCCGCTTCTGCTAGCAAACCGGTGAAATTGCCGTTGCCAAAGAAGGGCGAAGTCTGATTACTTCTTCGCTGCAGAATCAGCTTTTCTCCGAATATCATTGTACAAAACACTATCCGGTTTTCCGATGTATTCTTTCAGCACTTTCGATTGTTCAGCGTAAGATGAAGTCGGATATTTCGTGATAATAAAATCATACAATTCACGTGCACGATCCGCGCCGTTGTTCACATTCTCCAAATAGGAATCATACACGAATGCTGCGGCAAAGCAGGCATCAGCATATTTGGGATAGGCTGTGTGAATGTCAAGTATAGTTTCCAGGTAAGTTGCCGCTTGCTGATAATTGCCTGTTCCTTGTGCAATATCAGAGGCTTTGAACAGGTATTCTGCGGTGAGGGAATCATTCGGATATTTCACGCAAAAATCATTGTACGCCCGCAACGCCTCAATGGCAAGTTTAGAATCATATGTTTTGCTGTTGCGCATTGCTACTTCTGCATTTGTAATTTTATCGAGATACAATTTCTTCGCAGCATTTACTTGAGCAATACTATCATTTTCCGGAGTGTCAGAACCGCCATTTCCGCAGGATGTGAAAACGGTAAGAACGAGCGCAGAAGCAATCAGTATGACTTTTTTCATTGGTAGTTTTCTTAGAGATGCTTAAGATTATTTCACAGGAAATTTCATTTTATAATCGACTTCAATATTTCCACGCGAAATATCATTGAGTTTGCGTTGCAGAAGTCGTTTCCTTATTGGATTAATCCTGTCTGTAAATAATTTTCCTTCAATGTGATCGTATTCATGCTGAATAATCCGTGCGGCTAGGCCCTTAAACGATTCTGTTTGCGCCTTGAAATTCTCATCGACGTATTTGATTTTCAACTCGTGCTTGCGCATAACATCTTCACGAATTTTAGGAATACTTAAACATCCTTCATTGAACGCCCAAAGTTTTCCTTTCTCATCAAAAATTGTCGGGTTGATGAAAATACGTTTGAATCCTTCCAGTGCAGCCTCTTCCTCATTCTCTGGATCAACACTGAAGGGAGTCGCATCAACAATGAACAGGCGAATTGATTTGCCAATTTGTGGTGCAGCAAGACCAACTCCTTTGGCATTGTACATCGTATCGAACATGTTCATGATGATGGTGTCCAGATCAGGATAGGTGGAGTCAATTTCAGCAGCCACTTTCTTCAGTACGGGATCGCCATAAGCAACTATCGGGACAATCATGGCGCGAAATTAAGGATTTTGGATGGAAGGTCGCTACGCTACTTCACTTGAACCACATAGACACATAGAAACAGCATAGGTTCACATAGTCTATGCTAACCTATGCAAAGGTTTGGCTGCGGGAAGGCTATGTGACTATGTGGTTCAAAACAAGCAACCACTACGGCATTGACAGATAGGACTGCAAGATGATAGTCGCGGCAACTTCATCAACAAGTTCCTTATTCTGCCGATCCTTTTTCTTCATCCCGGAATCAATAATTGTTTGCGCAGCCATTTTCGAGGTGAAACGCTCATCAACTCGGGCAATTTTCATTTGAGGAAAGTGTTTCTTGAGAAGCGTCACAAATCCATCAGCATGTTCGCTTGCGTCCGTCTTTTCACCTTTGAGATTCTTTGGTTCACCCACAACAATCGTTTCCACAACTTCCTTTTCCATGTATTTCTTCAGAAAATCAATGATGTCTTTGCTGTGTACTGTGGTCAATCCGGTTGCAATGATCTGCGAAGGATCGGTGACTGCAATTCCGCAGCGTTTTGTACCGTAATCGATGGCGAGGATTCGTGGCATTTGAGTGCAAGATACTTGATTGATTTCTTTTAACACAGATTACGCAGATTCTAAGGATTACGTTCTCTGTGATTTTTCCAGCAGAATTAGGGACGAGGTGAGCAAAAATTTGAGTTAACAAACCTTCATCCATTTAATCTGTGTAATCTGTGTAAGAAGGTAAAATATCTCTCAAAGCATACTATTTTCGTGTAATATTTCAGAATCACATTATGCAAGACATCATTGAAGCCGCCTGGAACGATCGCACTCTCCTGCAAAAATCAGAAACGCGAAAAGTTATCGAAGAAGTTATTGAAGGTCTCGACAAAGGACGAATTCGTGTAGCAGAGCCTGATCCCTCGGCTCCGCTCGGGACAGGCTCGTGGAAAGTGAACGACTGGGTGAAGAAGGCCGTAATCATGTATTTTCCAATTCGTCAGATGGAAACTTTTCAGGCCGGACCAATGGAGTTTCATGATAAGATGGCGTTGAAAACGAATTATGCTGAGCTTGGAGTTCGTGTTGTTCCGCATGCTGTAGCGCGTTATGGTGCATATCTCGCTAAAGGTGTAATCATGATGCCGAGTTATGTGAACATTGGTGCTTACGTTGATTCCGGAACAATGGTCGACACTTGGGCAACTGTAGGTTCTTGCGCGCAGATTGGAAA
>CAZBYM010000414.1:0-4030 GCA_964495745.1 uncultured Chryseobacterium sp.
AACAGATTCATTTGTTGGCGACCACATCAATACGAGAAGTGTGAATCCACTTGCACGAACATCTACTGATACAGAATCCGGCAAATCTCCCGGCATGACTCGTCCCGCAGGCAAATTCGTGAATTCAACAGATACTTTTACTCGTGTTGTATATTCCTGAGAAAGTGTATGCAGCAACCAAAATGCTCCGGCAAGTAACAAACAAACAACAAAAGCAGAAACGCGAGGATTCCACGGCCATTTCCTGCCTGCAGATTCCCCGCGTTTTAGATTAGTTGTTGCCACCGCGGAACAGTTTTCCTGGTTTAATCTTTCTTATCGTCAGTAACCTCAGAGTTGAGGACTTTTGTATTTTCAAAAGACATAGCAGAACGCAGAAATTGCATCCGGGTTCCGTGCTCGTTCTCAATTGTAAAAGTCTTTGTTCTAACCTCGACAATTTTCCCGACCATACCACCAATAGTTGCAATTTTATCGCCTTTCTTGATGTCATCAATGAACTTGGCTTGCTCGTTTTGTTTTTTCTTCTGAGGACGTATCATGAAGAAATAAAACACAGCAATCATCAATCCGATGAAGAGCACGTTCATTAGCATTCCATTCCCGCCACCTTTGGCAGCTGAATCGGCAGCTGGAGCAGCTGCAGGTGCAGCTTGCAATAACAATGTTGTGATGAAAGACATATAGATTTATTGGTTCAGATAAAATTCAATTAATGACCGTGACCATCATCCTTGCTGTGTCCATCGCCACCACGCTCGGCAGGAACAACAACATCGGAAGCAATAGTAAGTACGATATTCGGAGGTTCGCAATTGGTTGTCAGCGTGACTGTTTTTTCATTCTTTCCTGACTTTCCTTCACTGTTGAATTCAACTTTGATCACGTCTTCTCCACCAGGAGGAATTGGTTTTCTTGGATAATCAGGAACTGTACATCCACAACTACCGTGTGCATCAGAAATAACAAGATCCGATCCACCGGTATTCTTGAACTTAAATTGAGTAGTTACACGCTCGCCCTGAGAAATTGTTCCAAAATCGTGCGTCGTTTTTTCAAACTTCATCGAAGGAGCTTTACCTGTTGGAGCATTGCCGCTTGCTGTTGCAGTAATATTCACCATGTCGGTATTCACTTCTTTCTCCTGACGAGGCGCGCACGAAGTTAATCCTGCAGCCAATAAAAAAACAACCAGATGTTGAGTCGAAAAAAACGTTTTCATGCGTTGAAGTATTTTTAACAAAAGTAATACAAAGTGTCCATGGTTAATCGTTAAAAGTTCACAGTTTAACCCCAACGGTGAACGTCGAACAGTGAACTATGAACGTTATTCCATTAACCCTCTTCCCGACTTCTGAATCAGCCCTTGCACCCTAAAATCAGCAACCAGTTTATCCAGAATTCCATTAATAAACTGTCGCGATTTGGGTGTGCTATACGTTTTTGATATTTCGATGTATTCATTCAACGTCACTTTCACTGGAATGCTGGGAAAACCTTTCAATTCAGCGATTGCCATCTTCATCAAAATAACATCCATTACAGCGATTCGATCTACTTCCCAATTCTTCGTCTTGTCACCAATCAAGGTTGATGAAGCTTCGTTTTCCAGAATCGTTTTCCGGAATAAGTCAACTACAAATTTTTTATCGTCTTCTGGATCCTTGTACAAAGGTGCGAGTTTGACATCTCCATCCTCAGTAATCCCTTCAAATGTTTTCAATGCCGCAGGAGCAACAGCCATGTTCATATCGCCAGGCCAATGCATACTGATCTCTTCAATGTACTGTTCGAAAACCTCGGAATCTGCCATGTGTTTTCTGAAAATGTCCATCACAAATTCGACGTCTTCTTCCCAAGAACTAACTCCGGATGTCATATATTCCTTGTACCCATCCCATTTCCGGATATTATCCCACGTCTTGCGGATAATTTCAATCGACTGATCCGATTGCCAGCCGATATGGCGGATGCTGACTTCCCGTTGAATCACTTTTGATTCACGGATTTTTTTGATCAGACGATTATTGAGAAACTTGAGATTTGGATCGAGATCTTCTACCGTAGGAAGCATCTTGTTCCTGCTGATTTCCATCTTGTTCGCTGCAATATCTGCGAGTTCACATGGAAAAATCAAGACAGTCAGGTAAAGATCAAATGTTCGATCAATGCTACGAAGCATATCCTTTTCGCCATTGTTCATGTCGGCATTCTCCGATTGGAAAAAACTGTACACCGACTGCATGGCCTTAATTCGCAGGTATCTCCTGTTGAGCATAGATAAAGAACGATCAGATAAAAATTAACGGCGTGTGCGGATGTGCGCAATAGACGCGAGACGTTTTTCAGCGGTTTTGTTTGCCGCCATATATGTTGGAATGTTTTCTTTTTTTGCCAATGCGAAAATTGAAGCTGTTGTTGCAAAAATATTCTCCGCTTGTTTCATTGCATATTCTGTCCCGAAACCGGCAACTTCAGAATATACATTGATCAATCCTCCTGCGTTAACAACAAAATCAGGCGCATACAAAATTCCTTTTTCCATTACGATTCTTCCGTGGATTGCTTCGTCGGCGAGTTGATTGTTCGCTGCCCCGCAAATAATCGAACACTTCAAAAGGTTCAGCGATTTTTCATTCACGCTTGCACCAAGAGCGCAAGGTGCGTAAATGTCAACATCCAATTCAAGCATCTTATCTCCTGCTACTACTTCTACCCCGGGATGTTACTTTTTCACCAGCGCAATTCTGTCTTCGTAAATATCGCAGATGTAAACACGAGCTTCTTCTTTCACAAGATGATCGACCAAATGAGATCCAACATTTCCTACACCTTGAACCGCAATCTTTTTTCCTGCGAGACTGTCATTTCCCCAACGCTCAGCTGCCGAAGCTTTCATTCCCATATAAACTCCAAAAGCAGTTACAGGAGAAGGATCTCCGCTTCCGCCCAACGCAGGTGGAATTCCTGTAACATGTTTAGTTTCCATGTTCACATATTCCATATCCCGGGTTCCAATTCCCACATCCTCAGCAGTTATATATTTTCCGCCCAAGCTATCTACGAATTTTCCAAAGCGACGCATTAGTGCTTCGCTCTTGTCTTTTCTTGAATCTCCAATAATCACTGCTTTTCCTCCACCAAGATTCAATCCCGCTACTGCAGCTTTGTACGTCATACCGCGGGATAAACGCAAAGCGTCTGTCAATGCTTCAGCTTCAGTTGCGTAAGGCCACATTCTTGTTCCACCAAGCGCTGGCCCAAGAATAGTGTTGTGAACTGCAATAATTGCTCGTAGTCCTGTGGTATTGTCATTACAAAAAACGACTTCTTCATGATCGAAGACACTCATTTGTGTCAAAGGACCTGACTGAATCTGCTGTTCACTATTCACCATAACCATTGCACGCGTATTTAAGGTTGATAATTCCTTAATTTTACCCCGTCATATTCGGAGGGCACAAAAATAGTTGTTTTTTCTCATGAAATTCCTCCAAATTGACCTTACCAATTGAAAGCACTCGGTTATCTCAATAAGTATTTCCGGAAATATAAAGTCCGATTTTTCTCGGGCATCGTATTCATTCTGATTTCCACGTGGTTCAGCTTACGTCCAGTTGATCTTTTGGGCCAGGGATTGGATTTTGCGGGATTTGCAGCCACACATAATGCTCCTGCCGATCAGGTCAATCACATTCTGCTTCTTTTCGGAATCGAAATCATGATTTATACCCTGATTTTCGGATTCTTCCTTTTTCTCAACCGACAAACTATTATTGTGATGTCGCGACTGATTGAATTCGATCTCAAGAACGAAGTTTTCGCACATTATCAAAAATTGGATCAGGGATTTTACAAACGAAACAACACCGGCGATCTGATGAACCGCATCAGCGAAGATATTTCACGTGTACGAATGTATATCGGCCCGGCTGTGATGTACACTATAACAACAATTGTTACGTTGGTCATGACAATTTCTTTCATGATCAAACATGATGCAATAATGACATTGTATGTTTTGATGCCA
>CAZBYM010000415.1:0-4021 GCA_964495745.1 uncultured Chryseobacterium sp.
CGTCGATAAAATTCGAAATTGATTCTTTCGTAATGGCATTATTCCCTCGCGTGAGATCTTTCAACGCCTCATACGGTTTTGGATATCCTTCGCGACGAAGAATAGTTTGAATGGCTTCTGCTACAACTGCCCAGTTCGCTTCGAGATCTTGCTTCAACGCATCTTCGTTCAAGAGAAGTTTGCTTAATCCTTTTGCAACTGAATTCAATGAAATCAACGTATGTGCAATCGGAACTCCAACATTACGTAGAACAGTGGAATCAGTCAGATCTCTTTGCAGTCGCGAAATAGGAAGCTTAGCACTGAGATGTTCGAAAATTGCATTCGCCAAACCGAGATTTCCTTCGGCATTTTCGAAATCAATTGGATTCACTTTGTGTGGCATTGCAGATGAACCGATTTCTCCGGCTTTCGTTTTCTGGCGGAAATAATTCATCGAAATATACGTCCACATGTCGCGACACAAATCAATGAAAATCGTATTGATGCGTTTCAATCCGTCGAAATACGCTGCGAGATTATCGTAATGTTCAATCTGCGTTGTTGGATGCGAACGACTCAATCCAAGAGAAGAAACAAATTCATCTCCGAATTTCTTCCAATCTGTCTTGGGATAAGCCACATGATGCGCATTGAAATTTCCTGTCGCTCCGCCAAACTTCGCGGAGAATGGAATCATCTCAAGCAAACGTAATTGTTCTTTTATGCGCGAAACAAAAACATCAATTTCTTTTCCAAGTCGCGTTGGAGACGCAGGTTGTCCATGCGTTCTTGCCAGCATTGGAATACTTGCCCATTCAGCTGCGTATTTTTCTAACTGAGTGAGAACTGATTTTATCGCAGGAAGAAGAACTTTATTGTGAGCTTCTTTGATCAAAAGTGGAGTAGCCGTATTGTTGATGTCCTGAGAAGTCAATCCAAAATGAACAAATTCCAAATGTTTATCAAGGCCAATCGACTGAAGTTTTTCTTTCACGAAATATTCAACAGCTTTCACATCGTGATTAGTTGTCTTCTCTGTTTCTTTGATCTGCAACGCATCTTGTTCCGAAAAATTCTGATAAACAGCTTTTCTGATTGCATCAAACTTTTCAGGAGTAACATCTTTCAGTTGATCGAGCGGTAATTTGCAAAGCGAAATGAAATACTCCGCTTCAACCAGCAGGCGATATCTGATAAGCGCACTTTCGGAAAAGTATTGTGCGAGCGGTTCGGTTTGTTTACCGTAGCGACCGTCGATTGGAGAAATTGCGTTGAGGGAAGTGAGAGTCATGAGCTTGTAAAGTTAACAAAGTTCCCAGTTGCCGCGCTCGCCCCCTTCGGGGGTTAGGGGGCGTGGGTTGTGGCACAAAAAAACCGCCCCATCATTTCAGACAGAGCGGCTTATTTATATAACGAATTGTTTATTCAACAATCATCTGACTGCGGTGCATCAGATCACCTGTCATTACTTCTACCGTGTACATCCCTGCAGCAAATTCTGAAGTATTGATTGGGAGAAGGTGTGCGCCGATCATTGTACCGTAGTTGCGCTCAGCAACAATTTTTCCTGTTACATCGCGTACAGTCATCGTAACTTCCTGAGCAGTTTCGAGGTTCATCTCAACATAAGAAAGGCCTGTTGACGGATTCGGATATACTTTCATATCATCAGGCTGTCCTGGTGTAGTTGCGAAAATTTCGCCAATACCTGTAGTATAACCGTTCTGGATTGCTTCTGCCAAAGAACAACGTCCTGCATTATTAAATGTTCCGTTCGGAGCTACAAGAACGCCGGTTAGATGCATCATTGATGTATCCCAGCCTGCGGCGATAGGGAATGCGAAGTTGAAAGTAACCACTGAAGTTGCAGGAACAGATGCCGCGAATCCTGTTGCTCCGTTAAAGTTAGGAGCAATACCACGAGCCACGTGATTGTAATTCATCTGCGATGCCGGAACTGTACCCGGCAACACTTCGAAACCACCCATCGGACCGTTTGTGCCGCCAGCATATGCGTTCGCTTGTGCATACCCGGTTGTTCCGGAAACGGAATCTTCAGTGAGAATACACAACGCTTTGTATTGTGAAGTACCAGCTGTGATGAACGTGTACGTTACAGAAACGAGCAGTGAATCGCCAGCCGTATTGTACATGGCACCATTCACAACTGTTGCAGTAGGAGCAATAACAATACGTGTAAGAAAATCAGCTTCTGCAGAAGAAGGATCTGTTTCCGGTAAACGATCAACAACGCAACTTGGATAACCACTTATTAAAGTTGCCATACCAGCGTCATATGTTGCGTCTGTCATTACATCTCCATTGTGTACTGCAACACCAGCCCAAAATCCATCATAACTTTCTGCCATGTAATCCATGTAAACTGCTCCACGTACGCACCAAGGACACCACGTTCCGGTTCCTTCTTCGCCTACAACAACTTTGCCTGGGGCAGGAACTGTCGTGATGTTTCCACTTGTAGTGTTTGAGTCATCGTTAAGATCACCATCGGGACCAGCAGCATTTACGTTCGATACTGTAACTACTGCAAGATTAGATCCGGCAATTAAAGTCACAGGAACGTTGAACGTTACTACATAAGTTCCCATTGAAGGAATATTCAAAGAAGAGAAGCTCATGTTCTGTGGAATGCTGTTGAACACAAGTCCAAGATCGAAGGAAGTGATTGCATTCACACCAAGGTTACGTACTGTAGCAGACATCGGACGGGTTTGTCCAACAATTCCTGCAATTGCACCTGGAGTACGCGTTGCCGGATTCAAAACACCAACTGCAACAACTCCTGCATTCAAAGATGGCAATACATATGGTGTGTGTGAAAACATTACATCGTCAACCCAGAAACCAGACTGGTTATTGCCGGAAAGTGGCGTAGCAGCATTCACAGGGAAGATATCAATTGAAGCAATTTGGTTAATTGTATTCGCGAAAATTCCAACAGATACGTTGTTCACTTTTGCATTCCACTGATTTGTATTCAGGTTGATGTCGAATGTAAGCGTGAACCACGTGTTCGTAGGAAAAGTTCCTGTAAGAAGAACACCGTTCGTGTTCGACATCTGAAACTGACCGGACTGGTTGATGTAAACTTCCAAAGCCCAAAGTGTTCCGATTACCTGATCGGCCTGGAAATTGAAATATCCACCTTTACCAGATTGAATTTTCATCTTCTGTTCATAGACGAACGTTCCTGTTGTGTATTCGCCTCCAAAATTCAAGACAACGTCCTGTGGACCGCCACCAGCAGTGGAACCGGTGAAGAAAATTGATTGAGTTCCTGAAGAAGCATCAGTGTTTACGACCATTGCGTCTTCAACTGTGCCTTCACCGCTTACACCGCTCCAAACCGTCCAATCCGCAGATTGGGGTCCTACATAAGCTAATGTGTAAGCATCGAAGTTGTCGCTGAATGATACCTGGGCATTTATGCAAAGAGAGGCACAAAGCGCAGCTGACAGAGTAAATAATTTTTTCATGAGTCTTTGATTTAGTGTAACGAGTGGTAAAGATAAGAAATATGGCAATGTGCTAATTTACTAATCTGCTAATGTGCTAATTGGTGCGCCGAATTGGTCAGTATCCGACTACTCAACTTTTTCCTGTGAAAGTGCGATGCTCCGTTTTTCCACTCTGTATTAGCAAATTAGCACATTAGCACATTGGCAAATTAACGTACTGTTGAAAAATGGTAAGAAATCCGATGCCCGTTTTCGGCTTGATTTGAGCAGAGTGCTAGTATCTTAGCGTCCCCGATGGAGAATTTCGTTGTTTCTGCCCGTAAATATCGCCCCGCTACTTTCAGATCAGTAGTTGGCCAGACTTCAATTACCACTACGCTTCAAAACGCAATCAAGAATAACCACCTTGCTCAGGCGTTTTTGTTCTGTGGACCTCGTGGAGTGGGAAAAACTACCTGCGCGCGGATTTTGGCGAAAACCATCAACTGTGTAAATCTCACTGCATATACGGAAGCTTGCAACGAATGCGAATCGTGCAAATCCTTTAACTCAGGACAGGC
>CAZBYM010000416.1:0-4017 GCA_964495745.1 uncultured Chryseobacterium sp.
CAGTCACGGTGTAAATTCCAACACATCGACCTGTTGTGGTTGCGGCAGTTCCACCCGAAGGTGCCCATAAGTACGTGTAAGGTCCAGTACCACCACTTGCAACAACGGCAGCTGATCCAGTACACAAACCATTACATAAAACGTTTGTTTGCGTTCCAGTTGTAGTAATAGCAGTCGGCTGCGTAATGTTGAATGTTCTGGTGATTGTACAACCATTTGCATCGGTGATAGTACAAGTGTAGGTTCCTACACAACGACCGGTTGTTGTTGCAGCAGTTCCTCCTGAAGGCGCCCACAAATACGTGTAAGGTCCGGTTCCGCCACTTGCAACAACCGCTGCTGATCCCGTACACAAACCATTACAAAGAATGTTAGTTTGTGTTTGTGTGGCTGCGAGTAAAGGTGGTTGCGTGATTGTAATCGTTCTGGTTCCAGTACATCCATTTGCATCAGTTACCGTAACAGTATACGTACCAGCGCAGAAAGCATTTGCAGTATTTGTTGCTCCTACTGTTGTACTGGCGTGAGCAGGACTCCAAACAAAAGTGTAAGGTCCAGTGCCACCTGTAACGGTTGTAGTCGCAGTTCCAGTACACAATCCGTTACAAAGTACGTTAGTCTGCGAGCCACTAAGAGTTAAGCTGCCTCCTGCCGAAGCAACTGTAACGACTTGCGTTTGAGTAACACATCCACTACTTACAGTGACGGTATAAGTTCCCGCACATAATCCGGTCGCGGTTGAACCAGTACCTCCTGTAGGAGCCCAGCTATATGTATACGCACCGGCTGGTGAGACGACAACAGAAGCAGTTCCATTACAGTTAGAACAAGTTGCCGGAGTAGATGAAGGAGTAATTGTAAGTGCAGTAGTAGAAGGGCAGGTTGTGCATGTCGTTGTTCTGAAATACAACCCCGAGACACAGAGATTAAAACAGTCCCCTCCCGTGTTAATATTATAATTTGCAGTAACTGCTCCGGTAGCAACAGTAGTATTGACCTGCTCAAAATTCCACCAGTTCCAGGATAATGGAACCGGAGTGCCATTGGCAGACCACGAAGTAGCATTAAATTGAATGTCTCCAACACCAAAGAAGGCTCTTGCATTGGTAGTGGCACCACAAACCGCAGGAGTAATAGGCATATTGTAATTGGCAATACCGCCATTAACTACAATCGCACCATCAGCGATAACAATACGTCCTGCCCAGTTAGCGGATGGAAGACTCCACACCACAAGAAGTGTAGCTCCGTCCATGTCGTTTCCGCTGGTAGGAGGATTAGTAAGAAGACCACTGATATTGTATGTTCCGTTTCCACCAATTGTCGCAGTAACATCTGCGCGGTACGTATACGTTCCTGCATAACCCCAACATTTATCAACTCCACTGCCTACAATGGCCATCGGGTAATTCCCCGTTCCAAAAGGACCGGCAACCGTTGCAGTTTGTGCCGCACCATTTCCTGATCCTTCTGCCCACAAGTAAGCTCGTTCAATAACAGCACACGCTGGTATGCCCGCAATTACGAATGCCGCAGGTTGTGGAACACCAATTGGAGAAAATCGTTGACCAAGACGTTGTGAGGCATGCACATAATCCAAGCCGCACTTCTGCATATCGAAAATTACACCAAGCGTTCCGTTTCCATTTTGCGGAGTTGGAGCTGGATCACCGACACGTTGTGTTGCGTTGTGATTATTGATAAAGGGATAACCACATGCGCCAGGCACCCCCGGACATTCAGGTCCGCGATTTTGTGTTTGTGCATTGATAAAAAGTGGGAACGCAAGAAAAAAGAAAATGATGTAGCGTAGAGAATGCTTCATTTCGGGAGTGTGTTTCGTAGTGTGTTTAGGCTACTGGTGTTTGCTTGGCTAATTTATGACAAACTCCCTGATTTCCAAGCGATTTGTATGAACACCTGTTAATAAAAACGGGCAGAATAAATATCCTGCCCATTTTGCGTAAAAAGAAGGTTTTTCTTGGCTACCGGATTAGATTAACGTGCCCAATTACCCGATGATAGTGCCCTGTGTATCGCTCAGTGAAAGTGATTTTCCAAACGTAGGTGTCGATTTGGGCGACATCCGAACCTCCGTTGGCTTTTCCATCCCAGCCTCTCAAAATGTCACTTGATTCGAAAATCAAATCACCCCAACGATCGAAAATCATCATGTGGAAGTCTTCGACATATTCGCCATATGCGAAGAACAAATCATTGCTACCATCTCCATTAGGAGTGAATGTATTTGGCACAAACAAAGTAGTGTAAGGAATGATAATCACATCCGTTTCGATTGTATCAGCGCACCCATATTGGTTCACGACAATTTGAATAACATGATAACTTCCGGTATCGTCATATGTATTCGCAACATCTCCGCAATTTACTACAGTTGTAATATTGCCATCGCCAAAATCCCAGTAGCAGGTATCTCCACCAATGCTTTGATCATCGAACCCAATTGTTGATTCCTGCAATGTTGCAGGTTGTGGAGATAGAATTACAAAGCCTGCAGTTGGATCAGGATAAACTGTTATGTAGTTGTTGATTGTTGTGAAACTAATGCAGCCATTAATATCTGTAACCAATAAAGAAACGTTGAACATTCCATCAAGGATGTAACAATGGTTCACGAATGCAACATTGCTCGAATCCAAATCACCGAATGACCAAATTACAGAGGAGAGACCGGGATTAGAGACTGGAGTGAAGTTCACACATAGGGGAGAACATCCACTAGTGACATCAGCACTAAATGAAATTGTAGGCAACGGATTAATTGTTACCGTAATAAGTCCGGTGTCGGCCTGATTTCCGCAAGCATCGGTAATAACACAAGAATAAGTCGTCGTAACCGTTGGATTGACTGTCAATGTATTTGTATTTCCTGGTCCGTTGATCCAGTTGTATGCATATGGAGGCGCTCCACCAGTTGGCGTCATACTAAGTGTAGTACCTGCACCAATACAGAGGGCAACAGGTGGCGAAGGATTGGCACTGATAGGAATTAATGCGGGTTCAGTGATTGTAAATGTGAACGAATTCTGACATCCATAATTATCTGTACAATCAACTACATATACACCTGCAAAAAGTGTAGTAGCAGAACCAGTAGCCGAAACGTTTGGAGTCCACGTATACGTAAATGGTCCTGTTCCACCAGTTGGAGTAAACGTTGCAGAGCCGTTGTTTCCACCATTACACAAAACGTTGACCTGAGAAGTTGAGAACGGTAAAGCTCCAGCCCCCATCACTACAATTGTATCAATTGTTGAACAGCCGAGTGCGTCGGTGACTGTAACAATATATTGTCCAGGCGCAAGATTGGTAGCGGTTTGTCCTGTTTGCACAGGTGTAGTATTCCAAACGTAGGTAAATGGCCCTGTTCCTCCATTCGGCGTTGCTGTAGCCGTTCCATTAGCAGCAGAACATTGACTAGGATTTTGCGACATCGTGAGTGTGTACGGAGCGGCGCAGCAAGTCTGGCAAGTTGACTGGAAGTAAACTCCCATCATACAGAAGTTGTAACAATCGCCTCCGGAAGAAATATCAAAAACTGAACTTGACTGTGATGGTGTAATTGTTGTAGGTTGATCTACATAATTCCACCAGTCTTCAGTGATGGCAAAAGGCGCTGAGCTATTCATAATAAGACTTGCTCCTAGTCCTTGTAAATCAGCAATCGCTAAGAAAGCACGTGCATTACTAATTGTACCATTGCAAGCAGTGAAATTGTTAATTGTTTGAGTTGTAACTCCTCCATTAATTACGACGCAGCCATCCCAAATAACAATATCACCTTGAAAAGTTGCGGTAGGATCACTCCAGATTACCATCATGGTAGCGCCATCAACATCGTTCGTGCCAGCTGAAGTCAAACTTGTTGGAAATCCGCTGATCGTATAAACTCCATTTCCTGCAATACAAGAAGTTACGTCAGCACGATACGAGTGTGTGCCGCTGTAGCCCCAACATTTGTCCTGATCGCTCCCGATTAATGTCATTCCATATGCA